>NZ_JBPIZD010000011.1:0-149893 GCF_051172395.1 Brevibacterium sp. H602
AACACACACCCATCACCACACCACACAAAAATGCAGCATGTTCACTGGAGGTATC
This sequence comes from Brevibacterium sp. H602, assembly GCF_051172395.1. Taxonomy (NCBI): domain Bacteria; kingdom Bacillati; phylum Actinomycetota; class Actinomycetes; order Micrococcales; family Brevibacteriaceae; genus Brevibacterium; species Brevibacterium sp. H602. The sequence continues at coordinate 56 of NZ_JBPIZD010000011.1, forward strand.
AGTTTCATTTTTCGGTTACCCACCCGATCGCCTGAACCCGTGGAACAAACCGTGTTTGTCCTGGTCAGACCCGGTAGAAACAGTGTCTCGAAGACCGTGTTTCCGGCGGGGCAACGAGATATAACTCTAGACCACCCCAGAGGCACCGTGCAACTCGAAACCGGACTCTCGCCTGTGACAACGGTCACTCGCGCTCGGCGTGCTCTGAACGTCGTGGTCACACACAGCTCTTACACTGGGGCAATGACTCAGAGAGAGCAACGCAGACGACTGGGCGCCAACGACCTGGATCTGGAGGATGCCCTCGTCGATGAGGCCGCCACAACGGTGACCGAGGGTGCCAAACGGCTCAATCGCAAGTGGCCGGAACTCATCATCACCGGGTTCTTCGGCGGCGTAGACATCGGGTTGGGCATTCTCGCGATGATCCTCGTCAAACAGGCCACCGATTCCGACATCCTCGCCGGCATGGCTTTCGGCATCGGACTGCTCGCGCTCAAGCTCGCACATTCGGAGCTCTTCACCGAAGAGTTTCTCCTGCCCATCAACGCAGTCATCGCGGGGCAGGCCAGCTGGCTTCAGGTGCTGCGTCTCTGGCTGGCCACTCTTGTCACCAATCTCTTGGGAGGGGCGGCCTTCGCCTGGCTGATCGTGCGCGGCCTTCCCGACTACCATTCGACTCTGGCCGATATGGCCATCGGCTACACCGATCAGTCGTCGCCGATCGTCATGATCGCTCTTGCGATGTTGGCCGGTGCCACCATCACCTTGGCGACCCGGATGCAGCAGGGAACCACGAACGACGTCGTCAAGGCCATCGTGTGCATGATCACCGGCCTACTGGTCATCGGGTTCGGGATGCTTCACGGCGCGATCAATGCGATCGTCATCTTCGCTGCCATGCTCTCGGGCGCCGACATCTCGATCCCCGAGTTTCTGCAGTGGTTCTGCATCGTCATCGTCTTCAACATGCTCGGCGGTCTCATCATCATCACGCTGCCCCGGGTCATTCGCACGCACCGCGTGCTGTCTGCTGTGAGGCGGGGAGAGTTCTCGCTCGAGGATCTCCAAGACCACGCTTCGTAGCGCTCCGCGTCATCGCCGCGCCGACAGCCATCCAGGCCCCGCAGTGGACGGGCAACGGCTGTTTGCTCAACGTCATGCTCGGGCTGGCGCGGTTGACCGAGGTCACCACCCTATTGATAAGGCGCAGACCAACGCGACCACAGCCCAAGGACACCACCTCTCCATCCGACTCTAGTTCTCGGGTGAGACAGTTACTCTCGGGCCCGCCGTCTCCCTGACAAATCGGATGAGTGTAACCAACGTGACGGCCGCGGCCAGCATGAGATAGAAGCTCGGGGCCTGTTTGTAACCTGTGGCGACTGTGAGCCATGCAGCGATGTATGGTGCGGTCCCGCCGAGAAGACTGACCGCAACATTGTAGGGAATCGCCATCGCACCCGTCCGGATTCGAGCCGGAAACATCTCTGCCATGATGGCATTGATCGCACCATCGTAGGCAGCCACTGGTAACGCGAGAAGTACCATCGCTGCAATCGCGAGCGGTGCATTTTCCATAGTCATCAGCGTGATCGCAGGCCAAGCAAGCACAAACAGTCCTAATGCTCCAGCCCCGAGGACAGGCTTTCTGCCGATCCTGTCAGAAATGATTCCAGCGATCGGTATGAGCACCATGACGACAGCCATTGCGATAGTTGAAGCGAGAAACGACTCCGTCATAGTAAACCCAAGGGTGTCTTCCATATAGGAGACCATGAACGTCTGAAGCGTCCAATGCGCTACTCCTTTGAGCACCACGAGTCCTGCCAGCACCAGCATCGCTACACGCGCCTTCTGGAAGGTCTCACGGAGCGGGGAGACCGAGAGTTCCTCAGCTGACTGCATCTGGCGGAACACCGGGCTGTCATCCAGCTGGGAACGAAGATAGAGCGCAATCAAACCAAGCGGAAGCGCTATTAAGAATGGAATTCGCCAAGCCCATTCATTGACTGCTTCATCGCCTAGGCCCAAAGTCAGGCCCAGCGCGAGACCCGCAGAAGCAACGAATGCCACAAACCCCGTGGCAGCGCTGAGACTTGTGTAGAAACCACGCCTATCACGAGGCGCATACTCATAGAGAAGACCAACGGCACTCGATGTCTCACCACCAGCACCAAATCCCTGCAACAACCGAATGACAACAAGCAGGAGAGGTGCAAGCACACCGATTGTCTCGTAGCTGGGGAGGATACCGATCGCAGCCGTTGACAATGAGGTCAGCGCAACTGTAATGACAAGCACACGGTTGCGTCCGATCCGATCCGCCATGGGCCCGAAAACAAGACCACCGACGGGCCGAATGACGAAGCCGACGGCAAAGACTGCGAAGGTCGATAGCAGTGCGGACACAGGGTCTGTTGAATCGAAGAGGTGTTTCGACAGACTCGCCGACATCGTGCCGTATACGCCGATATCGAACCACTCGACAAAGTTTCCAACCGTGGCTGCCATAACTACGCGGCGGGTCGGTGTCTGCTCGGAACTATTTGATGTAGCAATGTTCTGCATGCTCGTTTCACTCCATTGTGATGGGGGGGGACTTACGATATTCAACGATGTTGCGGTTGCGGGCTGAGATACCCCGAGGCAACGCTGATCGTGTCTGCAGCTTCGATGATGATTCGCGCCAGTTCAGTCTCTTTCTCAGTGAGGTTGATTGCCGACAACGCTCCCGAAAGGGAGATGGCTGCCACGACCTTTCCGGTGAAGTCCCGAATCGGCGCTGCAATGCACGCCCTGCCAAGCGCAAGTTCATTGATCTCGGTACAGTAGCCTCGCTCGGAAGACCGCTGAAGCTCGACCTCGAGATCGGAGTGGCTGACGATTGTATTGGTCGTATAGGCAGGCAGATCATCAGGTCCAAGAAGTGCCTCACGATCGCTGGCGGACAGATCAAGCATCAGCGCCTTGCCCATACCTGTCGCGTGCAAAGGATTTGTCTGACCGAGGAGAGTGTATGACTTAGGGGCCATTGGCCCTTCGACATTCTGCAAATAGCGAAGAACTTTGCCCTGCCGCACGGCAACGTTCGCGCCCAAGCCGAGTTCCCACGCCAGACGCTGAGTCACCGCTCGCGAATTGCGATAGATCGGCTCATTGTTCAACGCCACCCCGCCCAATGAGATGATCTGCTGACCAAGTTCGTAACGCTGAGATTTCGAATTCTTACGTAGGAACCCCGATTCTTCCAGGGTGGCCAGCAAACGCGAGGCAGTCGACACTCCGAGGCCGAGACCTGATGCGACATCCGAAACACGAAGTGACGGGCTATTGCTGGTGAACAAAGTGAGGACCGAGAGCGCTCTATCGACGCTCTGGTTGGTTGATCGTTCGGCAGTCATGTACCAATTGTGGAATCTATTTGCATATTATGCAAGTCCACTGCAGTATTGAGCCATGACTTCCACAGAAAGCATCGATCATGCGTATTGAGCACATAGAGACCTACGTCCTCAAACTTCCTTCACCGCGGGCTTATCTTGGCGTCCACGATGACGGATGGGATCCACGCGGCTCGGCGGAGTACACGGTGAGACCGCCTTGGCGTAGCCTCTACTCCGGCAGATTTGAAACCATGCTGGTTTCGGTTCATACGAACGATGGCATCGTTGGTTGGGGCGAGGCATTAGCCCCTGTTGCGCCAGAGGTCCCAGCCACCATCATCGACAGGCTTCTCGCGCCGCAGCTTATCGGCCAAGATCCCACTGCCGTGCGGCCCCTATGGGAGAAGTTGCGTGGCCTGATGCGTGAACGTGGACACCTCGTTGGGCATCAAGCGGATGCACTGGCCGCACTCGACACTGCGCTGTGGGATATCGCGGGTCAGGCCCTCGGAAGTCCAGTCAGCGATTTGCTCGGGGGCCGGCACCGCGACACAGTCCCTGCCTATGTCTCCGGGTTACCGGTTCCAACCGATAAAGAGCGGGCGGTGCTGGCAAAGCAGTGGGTCGATCGCGGTGCGACACGGATCAAGCTTGCTCTGGGAAAAGGCGTAGATGCTGACCTTGCCACCTTCGATGCCGTAGCCGAGGCCGCACCAAAGGTCGGACTGGCCATCGATGCACATTGGGCCTATTCGCTCCAAGATGCCCTACGACTAGGCGCAGAGCTAGATGCTCGCGGCGCGCTCTTCCTGGAAGCGCCATTGGCGCCGGAAGATATAGATGGCCACGCCGAATTGGGGCGTCGCGTAAGAACTCCGATCGCAATCGGCGAAGCCATGCGCAATCGATACGAGTTCTCCGAATGGGCAGTGCGACGTTCGCTGGGTCTCGCACAGCCGGATGTCGCACGAACTGGAATCACAGAAGCCATCGACATCGCCACAGTATTGAGCGCTTTTCATATTCCGACAGCGTGCCACCATTCGGTTGGACTTGGAGTCGCGTTGGCTGCCGGAATCCATGTCAGCGCCGCACTGCCTCACAGCCCATTCTTTGAGTATCAACCAGACACCGTCGGCGTCGCGCAGTCTCTCTTACGCACACCCATGGCAATCGGACCCGCCGGGTTCCAAGTGCCGACGGGCCCCGGTCTGGGAATCGACATCGATATTGACACTGTTCGCCATCTAGCCGAGGAGGCATAAACATGAAGCTTCACGGTCTGCTCCCAATTCTTGCCACCCCCTTCTCTCCCAACCAAGAGGTGGATCTGAATTCGCTCCGTCGCCTTATCGACTTCCAAGTCACATCGGGGGCTGATGGTTTCGCCGTCTTCGGGATGGCCAGCGAGGGCTTCGCATTGACGACCCAAGAGCGCGAGAGCATTCTCCGCACCGCTCGCAAAGAGGTCGGCGATGGCTTCACCATCATCGCTGGCATCAACGCGACAAGCACGACAACCGCCACCGAAGCTGGGCTCCAAGCACGCGAGTGGGGAGCAGACGCGCTGATGGTACTCCCCCCGTATCTCGCAAAACCCGCCGAGGATCAGCTTGTCGACTTCTTTGTCGACGTTGCGCAGAACACTGACACCCCGATCATGGTGCAGGACGCGCCGGGACCATCTTCGGTGACGACTCCCACCGACCGAATCGCGGAAATGTCCGAATGCTCCGGGATATCCGCGGTAAAGGTTGAGGCCCCGCCGACGGCGGAGAAGGTCAAGGCTGTCGTCTCCAAAGTCCCTCAGGACTTCCCTGTGCTCGGTGGGCTCAACGCAAGAGAGCTCATCGCAGAATTCCGAAACGGTGCCTGCGGAACCATGCCAGCCTGCGAAATCACTGACATGTTCAGGCCGATCGTATCGGCCTTGCTCGGCGCTGATACCACCGTCGATGTGGACGAAGAAGTCCGCCGCATTCAGCCCCTCCTCGACGTCGGAGTCACCCCTGGCGAAGCGTGGGCGATTCACAAGCAGGTACTCGTGCGGAGAGGTCTCATCGACCACGACACTGTTCGATTCCCTGCACGTAAGCTCTCCGCCTCGACACTTGCTCGGCTCGATTCGGCATTGTCGGGGCTTGGCTTGTAGGAATCGCATTGGGCCGGCAGACGGATCAATCACAAGTGCGTCGGTCAACACCCTAGCCGGATTCGACAACCAGATTCTCGCAGTCCAGGAACCGCGGTGCCATTGTCGCACCCAGCACCATCGTGCCGACCGACCGCTGGTCAGGCTCCGCGGTAGCCGGGCATGATTCGGTCGCTGTCGACGATCTGCTTGCCCAGCGGCATGAGCGAGACGGGGATGAGCTTGATGTTCGCCCAGCCGAGCGGGATGCCGATGATCGAGATGAACAGCGGGATCGAGGTGACGACGTGTCCGATGGCGAGCCAGACACCAGCGACGATGAGCCAGATGATGTTACCCAGGGTCGTCGCCACTCCTGCCGGGCGGGTTTCAATGACCTCGCGGCCGAAGGGCCAGAGTGCGTAGTTTCCGATGCGGAAGGAGGCGATGCCCCACGGGATGGTGACGATGAAGATGCAGGCGATGATTCCGGCGGCCCAGTATCCGAGTGCCAGCCAGAGGCCGGAGAAGATGAACCAGATGATGTTGAGCAGGGTGCGCATGATCTCCTCGTGCGTTCGTCAGTCGGTATTCGTTCGTTCGGTAGTCCGTCATCTGCCAGTCTGCTCGAAGACCGCATGCTTTTCCATGGTGATGGCCCCACATCGCCCGTCCGGTTGCCCGCAGGCTGCCGGAGCGCACGCTGATTGACCGCATTCCCTTCACTGCAATGCTGCCGCCGAGGCCGCTTCTACAATGCGACCTCTTGTATTCCTCGATGACAAGGTTCCCCGTTGTCGAACGGATCCAACCGTCGTGAATACGACAATGCCGCGCCCTCCGGGAGCGGAGGACACGGCATGATCAGTGACGCAGGCTGCTCAGCCGACGATGTCGACAGCACCGAGGGTCTTCTTGCCTCGGCGCAGGAGGACGACCCCTCCAGCTTCTGTCGAGAGCACATCATCGGAAGTCAGGGTCTGCTCCTGGTCGGCGACCTTGACGTTGTTGACGTACGCTCCCCCGTCCTTGATGGCACGGCGAGCCTCACCCTTGGACTTGACGATGCCGGCAGCGACGAACGCATCAGCAACCGGCAGGCCCTCGGCCAGCTGGGTCGTCGACACCTCACCCCGCGGCAGCTCGGAAGTTGCCGCACCCAGCGTCGACGTATCAAGGCCGGCGAGCTCGCCCCCGCCGAAGAGCGCGGAAGCCGCAGCAATCGCCTGCTCGTAAGCCTGGCGCCCGTGGACCAAAGTGGTGACATCCTCGGCGAGGGCCTTCTGCGCCACACGGGTGTGCGGGGCAGCGGTGAACTCGGCTTCGATGGCTTCGATCTCGTCGAGCGGGCGGAGCGAGAACACCTTGAGGTACTTCACCACGTCGCGGTCGTCGGCGTTGAGCCAGAACTGGCTGAACGCGTACGGGCTGGTCAGAGACGAATCGAGCCACACGGTGCCGGATTCGGTCTTGCCGAACTTCGTGCCGTCGGCCTTCGTGATCAGCGGGGTGGCCAGAGCATGGACGGACTTCTGCTCGACGCGGCGGATGAGGTCGACGCCCGAGGTGAGGTTGCCCCACTGGTCGGAGCCGCCGGTCTGCAGGGAGCAGCCGTAGCGGCGGTTGAGTTCGAGGTAGTCGTTGCCCTGGAGGATCTGGTACGAGAACTCGGTGAAGGAGATGCCCGCTTCGCTGTTGAGGCGTGCGGAGACGGATTCCTTCGCGAGCATCCGGTTGACCGGGAAGTGCTTGCCGATGTCGCGGAGGAAGTCGATGGCCGACAGCTGCGAGGTCCAGTCGAGGTTGTTGACGATCTGCGCGGCGTTGGGGCCGTCGAAGTCGAGGAACTTCTCGACCTGGGTGCGGATCTTCGCGACCCATTCTTCGACGACCTCTCGCGGGTTGAGCGTCCGCTCCCCCGACATGCGCGGGTCGCCGATGAGGCCGGTGGCGCCGCCGACGAGGGCCAGCGGGTTGTGTCCGGCCTGCTGGAGGCGGGCGGCGGTGAGCAGCTGGACGAGGTTGCCCATGTGCAGGCTCGGGGCCGTCGGATCGAAACCGACGTAATAGGTCAGCGACTCCTCGGCCAGGGCTTTCTGCAGGGCGGTCTCGTCGGTGGAAACTGCGACGAGCCCGCGGGCCTTGAGTTCGCTGAAGATGTCGGTCACTTCGGTCCTTTCGAATCTGTGGTCTGTGCCGGCGCGGAGCCGACGGAGTCAATTCTACGTGGTCGCCGAGGCGGCACTTCCCTTGCCTGCCATCTGAGCAACAGCGACGGACTGAACAACCCACGGTTCGCCATCCCGTCCTCGGCGCAGGAGCACTATCCCTGCACCCGCTCCGTGGCCAAGGCCATTCATGCGCCCAAACAAAATCTAGCGGGAATCGTCTGGCACTCTCGCCAGACTGAGCTCAGCCACCATACCGACTCCGAAGCCCTGAGCCTTTTCGCCGCTCGGTTGGCCAAAGGTCGCAATTCTCTGGCTCCCACACATTCACTGACAGCGGTCGGTTCGATCGGCGAAGGAGCCGGACGCATCGTATTGGACGAGCTGCTCGAGGATCTCGGCGTCACTGTGGTCTCGCCTCTCAGCTGAGGCCGCATCCCCACTCACCGGCGTGCTGAAGAGTATTTCCTCAACCGAACCATTCACACGCTGCGAGCCGACCCCGCGAACTCACGCAAGCGGGTGACCTCGGTCTTCGCATTGGCGATCTGCTGATCAACGGCAGAGCGAGCCGTGCCACCCTTGGCGTTGCGCGAATCGATCGATCCGAGGGTCGTCAGCACTTCACGAACCGCGGGAGTCAGGTGCTCGGAGATTCCTGCGAAGTCCTCATCGCTCAGATCCCACAGCTCGACGTCGCGCGACTCGGCAAGCTGCACGCATGCGCCGGAGAGCTCGTGAGCCACGCGGAACGGCACACCTTCACGCACGAGCCACTCGGCGATGTCCGTTGCCAGAGCAAATCCGCGCGGAGCCAGGTACGCCATCCGCTCAGTATCGAACTTCAGCGTCGCCACCATCCCGGTGAATGCCGGCAGCAGCAGCTCGAGGGTATCCGTTGCGTCGAAGACCGGCTCCTTGTCCTCCTGCAGATCCCGGTTGTACGCCAACGGAAGCGCCTTGAGCGTCGACAGCAGACCGGTGAGATCACCGATGAGCCGACCGGACTTACCGCGAGTGAGCTCGGCGACGTCGGGGTTCTTCTTCTGCGGCATGATCGACGATCCCGTCGAGTACGCATCGTGGAGGGTGACGAACGAGAACTCCTTCGTTGCCCACGCGATGACCTCCTCGGACAAGCGCGAGAGGTCGATGCCGATCATCGTCGTGATGAACAGATACTCGGCGAAGACATCGCGCGACGCGGTGCCATCGATGGAATTCTCCACCGAATCGTTGAACCCGAGGTCCGCGGCCACAGCCTGCGGATCGAGCCCCAACGATGACCCGGCCAAAGCACCCGAACCATACGCCGAGACACCGGCGCGCGCATCGAAATCGACGAAGCGGGCGACATCGCGCAACAGCGGCCACGCGTGCGCGAGCAGATGATGAGCGAGCAGCACCGGCTGAGCGTGCTGAAGGTGCGTGCGTCCGGGCATCGGCGCCTCGGGATGCTCTTCCGCCTGAGCGATGAGCACCTCGACGGTGTCAAGCACAAGACCGGCGACCTCACGAGCATGGTCACGCAGGTACATCCGACCCATCGTCGCGATCTGATCATTGCGGGACCGTCCGGCACGCAGCTTCCCACCGAGCTCGGGACCGGCGATCTCAATGAGCCCGCGCTCGAGCGACGAGTGCACATCCTCGTCGGACTCGGCGGCGACGTATTCGCCGGTCTCCACCCGACGCAGCAGCTCGTCGAGCGCCGAATGCATCCCGGACAGCTCGTCATCTGTGAGCAGTCCCGCGTGGTGGAGGACCTTCGCGTGGGCCTTGGATCCCGCGATGTCATACTTCGCCAGACGCCAATCGAAGTCCGTGGACTTGCTCAGCTCAGCCAGCGCATCAGCCGGACCGTCGGAGAATCGTCCGCCCCACAGGCTCAGTCGTTCGCTCACAGATCGTCCTTTCCCACCAGCACGGATGCGCCGGCCCATTCATTGAAATGATGAAACTCAGTTGTCATTGTTCCAGGCTCACCCCTCGCCGAGGCCGCCTGCCGCGTACTCGAGGAATGTCTCGGCCACGGCCGCGCCCCCGACTGCCGCATCAGCGATGACGAGCACCGTGTCATCGCCGGCTAAAGTCCCGAAGATCCCGACCATCGAGGATCGGTCGATCGCCGAGGCCAGATACTGTGCCGCACCCGGCGGGGTACGCAGCACGACAGTATTGTCCTGGGAGACTGCGGAGACGAGCAGCTCTTCGAGAATGCGCGGCAGCTTCGCGTCGAGGGTCTCCCCCGTCGACTGCTGCAGTGACCGGTCCCCGCCCTCACCGGGAACGGCGTACACGGATCCTGCGGTGGACCGGATCTTCACGGCCCCCACCTCGGCGAGGTCGCGCGACAGGGTTGCCTGGGTGACGGTGATGCCCTGCGTCGCGAGCGCCTCGGCGAGTTCGATCTGGGACCGCACGGATTGGCGGGTGATGAGATCGATGATCTTCTGCTGTCGGGCGGTCTTCGTCAGCGGGGCGCTGTTGTTCGGCTCGGCCATCATCGCTCCAGGAGGAAGGTCATGAGAGCCTTCTGCGCGTGGAGGCGGTTCTCGGCTTCGTCGAAGACCACCGAGGCGGGGCCGTCGATGACCTCGGCCGTGACCTCTTTGCCGCGATACGCGGGCAGGCAGTGGAGAAAGACCGCGTCGTTGCTTAAGCTCATGAGTTCCTGGTTGACCTGGAACTTCGTGAACGGTGAGGCCTCGTCGTCGCGTCCGGCGGAGTCCTGACCCATGGACACCCAGGTATCGGTGACGAGGACGTCGGCGCCGGTCGCGGCGGCCACGGGGTCGTCGGTGACGGTGAGGGACCCGCCCGTCGTCTGCGCCAGGGCGTCGGCTTCGGCGACGATCGCGGCGGCGGGCTGAAAGTCGGCTGGGGCTGCGATGCGCACGTGCATTCCGGCGTTGACTCCGCCGAGGGCGTAGGAGTTCGCCATATTGTTCGCGCCGTCGCCGAAGTACGTCATGGTCTGGCCGGCCACGTTGCCGCGGTGTTCGCGGATGGTGAGCAGGTCGGCCAGGATCTGGCAGGGGTGGAAGTCATCGGACAGGGAGTTGATGACGGGCACCGAGGAGAATTCGGCCATCTCTTCGAGCCCAGCCTGGGCGTAGGTGCGCCAGATGATCGTCGAGACCATCCGGGACATCACCTGGGCGGTGTCGGCGATGGATTCCTTGTGCCCGAGCTGCGCCTCACCGGGGTTGATGATGAGCGGCTGCCCGCCGAGCGCGGCGATGCCGGCGGCGAACGAGACCCGGGTGCGAGTCGAGGTCTTGTCGAAGATGACGGCGGCGGTCTGTGGGCCGGCCAGCGGGGTCCGCGAGTAGGGGGCGGCCTTGAGTTCGACGGCGAGGTCGAGGATTTGCGTCTGCTCGGCCGGGCTGAGGTCCGTGTCCTTGAGGAAGTGGCGTGTCATGGTGGGTCCTTTGGAAAGCGTGAGTGGGGCTCAGCCGGTGATGAGGCCGGGCAGGGCGTCGATGAACGGAGTGAGCTCGTCGGTGGTGATGGTCAGCGGCGGGGCGAGGCGGAGGCGTCCGGGGGCGACGGGGTTGATGATGAACCCGGCCTCGAGCGCTCGAGCAGCCACGGCCTTCGAGTCCGGGACCTGGCCGTCGGACTGCCCGGCCGCGCCGTCACCCGAGGCACCGGCTGTCAGTTCGAGCCCGAGCAGCAGTCCCTTGCCGGTGATCTCTCCGATGCCGTCGACCTTTGCCAGCTGCCCCTTGAGCCAGTCGCTGGCCTCGAACACGTGGTCGAGGAGGTTGTCCTTCTCGATGGTCTCGAGCACGGCGAGTCCGGCAGCACACGACAGAGGGTTGCCGCCGAAGGTCGTGCCGTGCTGACCGGCTTCGAGCAGCTTCGTGTTCGCATCCCCGACGGTGATGGTCGCACCGATCGGCATTCCGCCGCCGAGTCCCTTCGCCGAGGTGATGATGTCTGGAGTGACGCCCTCACCGATCTCGGGATCCTGGTGAGCGAACCACGAGCCGGTGCGGCCGATGCCCGACTGCACCTCGTCGAGGACCATGAGCGCCCCGACCTTCTCCGTCAGTTCTCGCACCGCGGTGAGGTAGCCGGCCGGATGCGTTCGCACGCCGACCTCTCCTTGGACGGGTTCGATGAACACAGCCGCGGTGTTCTCATTGATCGCCGCTTCGAGTGCTTCGACGTCGCCGTAAGGAACGTGGACGACTCCGGGGACTCCGGGTGCGAAGGGGGCGCGGTACGCTTCCTTCGCGGTCAGGGCGAGCGCTCCCATGGTCCGGCCGTGGAATGCGCCGTCGATGGCGATGATGAAGGGCCGTCCCCCACCGGCGGCGCGGCGGGCCATCTTGAAGGCCGCCTCGTTGGCTTCGGCTCCCGAGTTCGAGAAGAACACGGCCGACCCGGCAGGCAGGTCGAGGACCTCGTGGAGCTTCTCGGCCAAGCCGATCTGGGCCGGGGAGGTGAAGAAGTTCGAGATGTGGCCGAGTGTCGAGGCCTGCTCGGTGATGGCGTTGACCCATGCGGGGTGACAGTGGCCGAGGGCGTTCACGGCGATGCCGGCGAGCAGGTCGAGGTACTTCTTGCCCGCCGCATCCCACACGTAGGAGCCTTCACCGCGGACGATGTCGAGCTGCGGGGACCCGAACACCGGGGACAGGACACGGGAGAAATCGTCCCGCCACGTCTGGGCCTGGTCACAAGCCTGCACAGCCGAATCCTGCGTACCCGTCTGATCACTCATGAACGTCCTCCGTAGCTGTCGTTGCTAGCGTTCAAACCATCCGTCGGGGCCGCCTCGGCGAGATTCCCCTGGTGCCCGTCGCCCAGCGGTGCGGGTTCGACGATGGTGTCCTCGACCATGGTGCCGATGCCCTCCGAGGTGAAGACCTCGAGGAGGAGGGAATGCGCCATCCGGCCGTCAATGATGTGGGCCTGCTTGACCCCGTGCTCGATCGCCTCGAGCGCCGCGGTCATCTTTGGGATCATTCCCGAGTCGAGGCTCGGCAGCAGTTCGCGCAGCTTGTCCGGGTCGATGCGGGAGATGAGCGAGGACGTGTCCGGCCAGTTCGCGTAGAGGCCCGGCACATCGGTGAGCATGATGAGTTTGTGTGCCTTGAGCGCCTTCGCCACCGCCGAGGCGGCCAGGTCCGCATTGATGTTGAGCGGCTTCCCAGCTTCTCCCCCGATCTCGGAGGCGATGGAGCAGATGACGGGCACCCGTCCGGCGTCGAGGAGTTCGGTGAGCACGGTGGTGTTGACCTGGGCGATCTCGCCCACTCGGCCGAGGTCGATGACCTCGTCGTCCACCTCGGCGGTGGTTTTGTGCGCGAGGAGGAGGTCCGCGTCTTCACCGGACAGGCCGATCGCGGCGTCACCGTTCTGGTTGATCCGGGACACGATGTCGCGGTTGACCTGGCCGGACAGCACCATGCGGATGACCTCGGCGGCTTCCTCGGTGGTCACGCGCTGTCCGGCTTTGAATTCGGATTCGATGCCCAAGCGTTTCAGCATGGCGGAGATCTGGGGGCCGCCGCCGTGGACGACGACGGGGCGGATGCCGGCGAAGCGGAGGAACGCGATGTCATCGGCGAAGGACTGCTGCAGCTCCGGGGAGACCATGGCGTTTCCGCCGTATTTGATGACGATCGTGGCGCCGGCGAAGGTCTTGATCCAGGGCAGCGCCTCGGTCAGGGCTTCGGCCTTGACCTGGGCGGCGGCGAGCCGGGCGGCCGTGGATTTCGTGGACATGTCGACGGGGGTGTTCATGATGAGTAGGCGCTGTTCTCTTCGACGTAGTCGTGGGTGAGGTCCGAGGTCCACACGGTGGCAGTGTCGCCACCGGCGTGGAGGTCGATAGACACATCAACTGTGCGGTCGAATGTCACGTTCGCAGGGTCTTCGTCGGGGCCGGAGGCCGTGCACACCTGAACGCCGTTGATGGCGACGTCGATCTGGGTGGGATCGAAATCCGCCGAGGTGGTTCCCACCTGGGCGACGACGCGACCCCAGTTCGGGTCCTCCCCGAAGATCGCAGCCTTGAACAGGGCCGACCTGGCCACGGAGCGGGAGACTTCGACGGCGTCAGCTTCGCTGGCGGCGCTGCGGGTGGTGATGGCGATGTCGTGGTGGGCGCCCTCGGCGTCAACGTGGAGTTGGTGCATGAGGTCGAGGCAGAGTTCGCGCAGCAGGGTGGTGAACTCGTCGGCGTCGACGGCGGCGTCGTGGGCGCCGGAGGACATGAGGATGACGGTGTCGTTGGTCGACATGCAGCCGTCGGTGTCGAGGCGATCGAAGGACTGGCTCGTCGAAGCGCGCAGTGCGTCGTCGAGCACGGTCTGGTCGAGTTTCGCGTCGGTGGTGATGACGACGAGCATGGTCGCCAAACCGGGTGCGAGCATGCCCGCGCCTTTGGCCATGCCGCCGATGGTGAACCCGGTGGAACCGGTACGACTGGTGGTCTTCGCGACGGTGTCGGTGGTCATGATCGCTTCGGCAGCAGACTGTCCGGCTTCAACACTCGTGTCGGCGGCGGCGACGAGTGGGGCGAGGTTGTTCACGATGGAGTCACGGAAGTCCTGGCCGCCGACGCCGATGAGTCCGGTCGAGCAGACGAGGACGTCTTCGGCCGGGGTGTCTGTTCCGGCCTCGCTAAGGAGTTCGGCGGTGGTCTGTGCGGTCAGTGTGGTTGTTTCGTAGCCGAAGTCGCCGGTGTAGCAGTTCGCTCCCCCGGAGTTGAGCACGACGGCGCGGGCCTGCCCATCGGCCGAGGCTTTCTGGGACCACAGGACGGGGTTGGCCTTGCAGCGGTTGGAGGTGTAGACGGCGGCGACGGCGGTGTCGGGGCCGTTATTAATGACCAGGGAGAGGTCTTTGGTGCCGGAGGGTTTGAGTCCGGCGGTGAGTCCGGCTGCGGTGAAGCCGAGTGGTGCGGTGACGCTCATGGGGCGACTCCTTCGAGGGGAAGGGCGGTGGTCTCGTCGAGACCGAGGGCCAGGTGGATGGATTGGATGGCTTGTCCAGCCGTGCCGCGGACCAGGTTGTCCAGTGCCACGACGACGAGGATTGTGCCGGCGCGTTCATCGACGGTGAACTGGATATGGGCCATGTTCGATCCGGTGGTCGCCGCGGTCTGCGGCCACTGGCCCTCGGGCAGAACACGGACGAAGGGCTCGTCAGCGTAGGCCTGAGCGAAGGCCGCGGCCAGCTGGTCCTTGAGCACGGCGGCGTCGAGGAGTCCTTCAGCGGTGCGCGGTGCGGCTTCACCGGCATCGGCGGTGATGGTGGCGAGGATACCGCGGGCCATGGGCACGAGCGTGGGGGTGAAGGAGATGCGAGTGGGTCCGTCGGCGGCGTCGGCGCCGAGGACTCCGTTGAGGTTCTGTTCGATCTCGGGCACATGCCGGTGCGTGCCGCCGGTGCCGTATGGGGAGGCATTGCCGAGGATCTCAGCAGCGGTGAGGTGCGGTTTGAGAGCCTTGCCTGCACCGGAAACGCCATTGGCGAGCACGGCGTTGAGCCCGGTCGGTGCGGCGAGCCCCGCCTGAATAAGCGGTGCGAGTCCGAGCGTCACGGCGGTGACGTTGCAGCCGGGCACGGCAATGCGTTTCGTGGTCTTCAGTGCCTCGCGTTGCTTGGTGCCGTCGGCGGTGAGGAGTTCGGGCAGTCCGTAGGTCCAGGTGCCTTGGTGCTCGGAGCCGTAGAACTTCTCCCAGGCGGCCGCGCTGATGAGGCGGTGGTCGGCGGCGAGGTCGACGATGAGAGTGTCCGGGCTCGTCTGTTCGAGTTCGGCGGCGATCTGCCCGGACTGTCCGTGCGGGAGCGCGAGGACGACGACATCGTGGCCGGCGAGCACCTCGGCGGTGGACTCTTGGACCACGAAGTCGGAATATCGGGCAAGATGGGGTTGATGTCGGCCGAGCTTCTCACCCGCGGTGGAATGTCCGCACACCGTCGTGACGTTCAGGTGAGGGTGAGTGCTCAGCAGCCGGAGGACCTCTCCCCCGGCGTATCCGGTAGCACCGGAGACGGCAACCGTAAGATCGTTCATATGTATAACCATACCAGGCAATTAATTTATATGCAGGAGGCGTGATGACCCAGGCAGTGCGTGCGATGCAGGCTGGTGGACCCGAGGTGCTCGAGTTCGGTGAGGTTCCGACCCCGAAGCCGGGTGCCGGTGAGGTGCTCGTCGATGTCGAGGCGGCGGGCGTGAACTTCATCGATACGTATCGTCGTTCGGGCGTGTATCCGATGGAGTACCCGCATATCGTCGGCGTCGAGGGCACGGGGTACATCGCCGAGGTGGGCGAAGGCATTGAGAGCTGGCAGGTTGGTGACCGTGTCGCTTGGCACGAAGGCCCGGGGTCGTATGCAACGCAGGTCGTCGTGAAGGCCGACTTCCTCCTGCGGGTGCCGGAGGTAGTGTCCGCCGAGGTGGCTGCGGCGATGCCGCTGCAGGGCCTCACCGCGCAGTACCTGGCGACGAGTTCGCATGAGATCAAGCCCGGTCAGACAGCACTCGTGCACGCGGGTGCCGGCGGTGTCGGCCTGCTCCTCACCCAGATCATCAAGCACTTGGGTGGCAATGTCATCTCGACAGTGAGCACCGAGGAGAAGGCTGAGCTCTCACGCAAAGCCGGCGCCGATGATGTGTTCCTCTACGGTGAGGGAGTCGACATTACGGCGAAGGTCAAGGAGCTCACTGATGGCGAAGGCGTTGATGTCGCTTATGACGGTGTCGGCAAGGACACCTTCGATGCGTCGCTAGCGTCGATCAAGCCATTGGGATCGATGGTGCTCTTCGGCGGGGCGTCAGGTCAGGTGCCGCCGTTCGACATTCAGCGTTTGAATTCTTCGGGCGGAATCTTCCTGTCCCGCCCGTCGCTGGCATGGTTCGTCCGCAGCTCGGAGGAGCTGGCGAAGCGTTCGGCGATGCTCTTCTACGGCATCGAGCACGGCTGGCTCAACTTCCGCGTCGGCGCGACGTTCGGGTTGGCGGAAGCTGCTGATGCGCATCGAGCGCTCGAGGGCCGTAAAACTACCGGCAAGGTTGTCCTGACCGCCTGACTCAGCTACATGAGGTTGGGCCCGGAGTTGCTGAAAATGAACAGGAACTCCGGGCCCCATTTGTCGGAATAACGGCGTATGGCTGAACACACACCAATCCCGCTTGGTTGATACATGAGATCCAATTTGCGTTTGGCTTCGCCCACTTGTCGCACGTCGCTGATACCTTGAAGTCATGTACGAAGATTCTGTTCGCGACACAATCCGACAGTTCATGGCAGAACGCGATTGGCAGCAGTTCCACTCCCCCGAGAATCTCGCGAAGAGCGTTTCCATCGAAGCGGGAGAACTACTCGAATGTTTCCAATGGGGAGATGCCGACCTCGAGTCCGCAAAGGACGAGTTGGCTGATGTGCTGACCTATTGCATGTTGCTCGCGGACAAGCTGGACCTGGATCCCGACACCATCATTTTGGACAAGCTGGCCAAGACTCGCGAGAAGTATCCGGTGGAAAAGGCTCGAGGCACGAGCGTGAAATATGACCAGCTTTAAAGTCGAACGCTTCCCCTTCGACGCCGACAAGGTCAAAGCGTGGGGATCCGTCGACCCTCGTCACAGTAATTGGCCCGTCGTGTATGTCATGAACAATACAGAAGAGGTCTATGTCGGCGAGTCCCTCAACGTAGAGGGCCGGATGAAGCAGCACCTCGAGTCTGACTCTAAGCGGAACCTTAAATCGGTCAGAGTTGTTCTCGACGACACGTTTAATAAGTCTGCCTGTTTAGATCTAGAGTCGTTTCTCATTCGAATGTTCCACGGCGACGCGAGTCGACAAGTCCTCAACCTCAACGCCGGAATCACCGATGCCGACTACTACGACCGGGACAACTACAACAAGACGTTCCGACAGATCTTCGAAGAGTTGCGAACTCAAGAAGAACTCTTCAAACGCACCATTCCGCAGATCGTCAACAGCGACCTCTTCAAGCTTTCGCCATTCAAAGCGCTGAAACATGACCAGGCTGCCGCGGTGAATGACATACTCGAAGGCTTCTTCGATGACCTCGAAAGCGGCGTCGACAATACTGTAGTGGTCGAGGGCAACCCCGGTACGGGCAAAACGGTGGTGGCCATCTATCTGCTCAAACTGCTCGAGGACATCCGGCGGCATGATTCGGAGGAGCCTCTCGACATAGATTCCATCTTCAGCGACTACTTCACCCCTGGACATGCAGAGTTGCTCGAATCTCTGCGATTCGCCATCGTCGTCCCTCAACAGTCGTTGCGCGACTCGATCGCTAAGGTGTTCAAACAGACGCCCGGTTTGAGTAGAGGCATGGTGTTAACGCCGTTCCAAGTCGGCGAGAGCTCAGACCGATTCGATCTCCTTGTTGTAGACGAGGCACACAGGCTCAACCAGCGAGCGAATCAGGCCTCGGGACCACTCAACAAGAAGTTCATTGAGATCAACGAGAAACTGTTCGGCTGGGACGATCCGCAGAAGACGCAGCTAGATTGGATTCAGAAGCAGAGCCACCACTCGATCCTCATGCTCGATGTCGGTCAAACCGTTCGACCTGCTGATCTGCCAGCGACCATGACTCGGGAGCTCGCCTCCCGAGCCAGAGCAGCCAGCCGCTTCTACCGCCTACAAACGCAGATGCGGATCTCTGCCGACAAAGACTATGTCAGATACATCCGTGACATACTCAGCGACACCCCACCGGCATCACGCGAAGACTTCGGAGACTACGACCTGCGGATGTTCACCGATCTAGGCGAAATGCGACGGGAACTTCAGAAACGCGAAGCGGAGCACGGGCTGTCTCGTCTGGTAGCTGGCTATGCATGGCCGTGGAAGAGCAAGAATGACAAAACCGCGTACGACATCGAACTTGATGGCCAACATATGCGCTGGAACACAACCACTACTGATTGGATCAAATCTCCAAAATCGGTGAACGAGGTCGGTTCGATCCACACCGTTCAGGGGTACGACCTCAATTATGTCGGGGTCATAATCGGCAACGACCTCCGATACGATCCCGTCGCAGGCAAACTCTTCTTCGACCGCTCTAACTATCACGACAAGAAGGGACGCGAGAACAACCCCAAGCTCGGAATCAAATACACTGACGAAGATCTACTCGAGTACGTGAAGAATATTTATAGCGTGTTACTCACGCGAGGAATTCGGGGCACATATCTGTACGTCTGCGACACCGCTCTACGAGACCGACTCCAAGAATTGTTTTGAGGGCACCGATCAACTCAACTGAGTGTCCGAGTCCCGCAACCTATAGGATCTGAGACACGTTGGTTACGAAACACTTTCGCTTCTGGCTCTTCAATGCTCAAGAGCTTAGGAATAGTTGTCTAGCCCGCTCCGGCTGTGCTTACGCGGCAGTGAAAGTAAAACTCCATCTGATGCTTGCCTCGGAAGGACGACTCGGGCAGTGCCGGGCATTCCGTTTCGCCGATGAGGTTCTAACGAGCTACAAGCGTCAAGGACTCGTGGCATGACAAGGCGATGGACGGCTTGTGACCGATGAGAGTCGTGAAACACTCAACTAGTGCGCAATATACAGTTGAGCAAATCGACTATGTTTGGTGACGACTCTCTTCGATGTATTGACACAACATGCAACTGCTACATGGAGCTGTAGGAGAAGTGCCACCGGAAAATTCGGAAATTGCGAAAGTACAATTAGTGGAGCGTGCTCTCTCGCATGCTTTAGAGGGAGGCTGTGCAGTCCAATGGCAATTACACCTTATTCAGTTCGGAGTTTCAAGGCCCTTGCGGAACGAGAGTCACGCCGTGGTGAGAACCTAACACGTTCCGTACCGGCAGTAAAAGACGCTGTTGTTGCCCTTCGGCTCAGACGAGACCAATACAAAAATGAGGTGACCTCCCTCAGCCTAGACAGCCCCGCCAGGCTTCTTGCCCGCGACCGATTCCATTCGGATCGCAAAAAGTTGCGCCAATACCGCGACGAAGCTCTTGAAGACGCGCTACATGAAGCGTTAATCCAGTTCGAACAGGCCTTATGGGACGGCAGTTTCACCTTTGGTCTCACTCAAGCAGTAAAGCTCGGAGATCGGCAGACCTATCGAATCAGAGACACGTTGGAAGTTGCCTTCCCTGCAAAGCAAGCAGCTGCCGTCATTCGAGGTCTCCGTGCCGCCGAGATGCAGAGCCGCAATGGAATAGTGCGTTCGCTCAAGGAGGCCCTTGGAAAGAAGTACTCGCATGCCATCTATCGGATTGACATCACGTCGTTTTTCGGATCAATTCCGCACGATAAGCTGCTAGCACGACTTGGCTCTTTGAAGCGACTCGACACAGTGAGCTTGGCTCTTGTATCTCAGCTACTCGATGAATTTGCAAAAATCAACGGCACACGTACGGGAATTCCACAAGGTGTAGGCATGAGTTCCCATCTCGCTGATTTCTATCTTCATGAGTTTGACCGCGTCATGAAGGCCATCCCCGGCGTGCTGTTCTACGCACGATACGTCGACGACATGGTCCTCGTCTTAACGGATGAGGCAGCGCTGGATATTGTAAAGGCCGAAATCGAGATGCAATTTCGCAAACTCTCCTTGACACAGAATCTTGCGAAGACTGTTGCAATCGTTACTGACGAGAACGGCGACTATCCGGCGGGTAGCGCGTTGCAGTATCTGGGATACAGGTTCACCCGAACCCGTGGGAAGCTGACGACTGGCCTTACTGAAAGCCGCCATCAGCGCAGAATGAAGCGCTTGGAATTGACCTTTCAGTCGTGGCTGAGTTCCTCGCCCGACGCAGCACGTCCCAATCACGGCCACGATGGCCTGTTGATGGATCGGTTGCGCTATCTGGCTGGCAATACCAAACTGTTGAACTCGAAAGATAATGTGGCAATTGGACTCTTCTTCTCGAACAGCGCCTTGGACACTGATGCGACGGAGTTAACAGAACTTGACGCCGCGCTGGAGAAATTCAGGAGGGATCATTCGAACAAGATGTCTGAGCATCTGAGAAAGAAAATTAAAGCCATTTCGTTTCAGGAGATGTTCACTCAGAAACCTTTCTATAGATTCAGTCAGCGAAAAGCACAACGAGTTATTCAGATTTGGAAAGGGTTCTTATGAAGCATGAAACGGTAAGGCGCGATCCACTTAGGGCTCTAACCTCAGAAATGCTACCCTATGAAGTGCCACTCCCTTTCAACACGTCTATGTTGTATGCATTTTTACGCAAGATCAAATTCGCCTGGCTCGACGAGCATAAGTTCAGAGTTTCCAAGAACCGATTCGGGAAGGCCGAAAAGTACTGGCTTGAGCTCGTGTTCGACGGCATGTCATTCGGAGGAGGAGCATGCCAGGGTGGCTATATTTTCTTCGACTTAAAATCACAAAAGGGAGCCGCGTATGACCTACGTCATCCATACAAATATCGTGCCAAGCGAAATAACGGAAAGAACCGCAATTTAGCTTTGCCCCACCCGCAGTCGATGCTTGCGATGGCGTATTTCATTAGCAAGTACCGCGACTCAATCCTTTATTACACAAATAGAAGTAGCTTCTCGATTCGTTACCCGCAGAGAGTCGCTCGCCTCTACACCAAGAGAGACACTGAGTTCGCTCATCGTAGGGACAATGAGGCATACGGATTTGAACAATACGACCTGGAATACGAGCATGTCACCTCGTTCTTCTCGTACCGACGCTACAACAACATTAACCGTTTTTACTCATCTCCTGAGTTTCGGGCGTGTGAACGAAAATATCCAAGACTGGTGCGAGCTGACGTGTCTAAATGCTTCGACAGCATCTATACACATACTGTTTCGTGGGTCACGAATGGCGTTCGGGCGAGCAAAGAATTCCACAGCGAGGGCAGAGTCGATGCAACTTTTGGCGCCAAGTTTGACCGATACATGCAGTATTTGAATTACGCGGAAACCAGTGGGATCATCATTGGTCCGGAGTTCTCGCGTATTTTTGCAGAGATCATCCTGCAGGAAGTTGACGTACGGGTCGAGCGGCTGCTGCTGGCTAAAGAAGGCATGAGGGCTGGCCGTGATTACGAGATAATGCGTTACGTTGACGACTATTTCATTTTCCTCTCGGATGCTAAGAATAGCCAGCGAGTCGAGGAACTGCTGGCGAGCCAGTTGAGCGAGTTTCGGTTGCACCTCAATGATCACAAACAGCGAGAATTTGACACTCCTCTCCACTCGCATGTCTCCGTCGCAAAACTCAGAATTCGAGAGAGCCTCGAGCGTCGCACAGATTGCACCATCAATCTTGAAGCCGAAAATCCGAATGCAAATCTTTATTTCTCGAGCAGTAAGGCGATTCTCGACTATAAAGCCACGTTGATTAACACAGAGCTCGAGCCCGGAGACATTGCTAACTCGTACTTATACGAGGTTGGAAGGAGAGTGTCTGCGACAACCAAGAAGTATCGGAAGTACATGGACTTAGTCCGCGCAGAAGGCGACGCGAAGAAGCTCGCTTCCGCTCAAACTGCGTTGGTCAGCTACCTCGTTTCAAACCTGGACACAGCTATGTTTATATACGCGGGAGCGCAGTCAGTCTCTCATAGCATTAAGGTCACTCGACTCATAGTCGGTGCCTTGAAGGAATTGGAAGACAATCACCTCGGTCCCCTTCAGATTCAATCATTTAAGGACAAGGCGTTGCGGGAAATAGAGGCCCAGTTGACTGCTGTCCGAGATGAAGCTGAGTTTGGTGTGCATACTTTACTGCTTGCTGACTGTTTGATCTACCTGAACCCGAACGTCGCCGAAAGCCAACTCTTAGAGATTCTGAGCCGAAGGGGCGTTGAACCTGATGAGCTAGACGCGTTCGGAGTACTCACATTCTTGCGGAGGTATGGCGAGAGGACTGAACGTAGCCCACTCAAGACAAGCTTGCTTAAACGAGCAAGAGCACTTGTTGATCTAGGAGCATCAGACCGTAAGTTCAATGCAGCCAGGGTCATTCTGCGAATGAGCCTGGCTGCAATGCCAGGGCTGTCTGAGACGGAAGTGAAGGAAGCCACTGGTCTTTCGGGGGGAAAGGTGAAGGCTCTGATGAAGAGCAAACTGCAGCCATCGCTGTTCGCTTGGAACGCTAGCGATGACTACCATCAGCGCCTGCAACTCAAAATTGCCCAAATGGTATACTAGTCGATGCAGCCACGACGCAATAGTCTTTAAGACTCACACACTGGCGCAGGGAGCCGGGCGTCTCGAAGCTCCAAGTGTCGACCAGGCTTTTGCCTGGTCGATGCGCGTATCGTAGGAGTTTCTCGCTTAGTGGCTTGGTTAGCTGGCAAGATGCCTTCGTGTGATCTTACGGTTTCGCCTTAACTCACTTTGTGATGGCGTTGAAGCCCGACTTCTCTGCCCACAGTTATTTCCACCTTGCGATCTCGTGATCGGTTGGAATGGGTACACTCGGACCCTCCCCGGGTGCCTCGTATCTGTAGGCATATGAGTCGTCTCGTCTGCGAAATGAGAGCCTCAGCCCGTCCTGTTGAGGATTCTGCTCGTCGGCGGATAAGTTGATTCTCGAAGTTTTGTCTCGTGACCGAGCAAGCAGACTAGGTGCACATTACTAGTCATGAGACGCCCGTATCGCCCCTTTATAAAGTAGGATAGTTGGCCTCGTTGGGCGTCCTCGAAACTGCTCCAAAAGCGTCTTGAAGCTGTGTCCCTCCACGTAGACATGAGCTGGTCCTATTCCGACACCCGCTTTACCGTGCCGACGAGGAACACGTACGACAGCACGCCGACGATCGTGACTGCAGCCATGTAGACGAACGCACGAGCGAAGTCGATGTCGGTGACGAGGAAGCCGATGACGATCGGTGTCGCGATTGACGAGAGGTTGCCGATGAAGTTGAACATTCCTCCGGTCAGGCCCAGCAGTCGTTCTGGTGCCAACGCAGACACCAGTGACCAAGTGATCGACGCGAAACCGTTGCCGAAGAACGCAATCGACATGAACATGATGACCCAAGCTGACGAATCCGTGTAGTTCGCACCGAGCATGAACACGGTCATTGCCATCCCGATGATGATCGGCAACTTCCGTGCCATACCCAGAGACAGGCCCTTCTTAACCATGAGGTCCGAAACCGTTCCGGAAAGAAGCACCCCAACTAGGGCGGCGATAAATGGCAACGAGGCCATGAAGCCCGACTCGATGTAGTCCATTCCTCGGTAGTCGACGAGGTAGGTCGGGAACCAAGTAAGGAAGAACCACAAGGTCGAGGTCAGACAGAACTGGCCGAGGTAGATGCCCCACAGTCTCCGACGAGTCAGTACGACCTTGACGTCGGACCATTTGAGCTTCGGCTTTGCCTCCTTCTTCACCCCGCTCTCGACATCGACGAGTCCCCCGCCTGAGGCGATGAGGTCGATCTCGGCCTGATTGACGCCGGCCTTGTCACGCGGCTCCCGGTAGACGAACCACCAGATCGCGGCCCAGATGATGCCGACGACACCGGTGAGGATGAACACCCAGTGCCAGGTGAGCACCGTCTGCAGCCAGGAGAGCATCGGAGTGAGCAGCGCTAAGCCAATGAACTGACCGGACGTGTAGAAGGCGATGACTCGACCACGCTCACGCTCCGGGAACCATGCGGTCGCGACTTTGTTGTTGATCGGGTACGCGGGTGCTTCAAAGCCGCCGACCATGAGCCGGAGGATGATGAGCGCGATGAAGCCGCCAGACATTCCCATGAATAGAGTTGCGAGCGACCACAGCACGAGGCACGACGCATAGAGCACTCGCGGTCGGACTCGATCGACGAGCCATCCACCAGGCAGCTGGATCGCAGCGTAGGTCCAACCGAACGCCGAGAGCAGCAGCCCCTGTTGCCCCGTGGTGAGATCGAATTCCTGAGAGAGCGCCGGCATCGCGATGGACAGGTTTGCCCGGTCCATGTAGTTGATGACGACGGTGATGAAAAGGAGAACCGCGATGATGTAGCGGATTCGGGTCGGCTTGGTGACTGTGAGGCTATCGAGCTTCGTCATTGGTCTCTCCTCACCATTCCGCGAAGGAGCCGTCGGCATGACGCCAGATCGGGTTGCGCCACCGGTGGCCCTCAGCCGAGCGCTCGATGACGTACTCCTCGTTGACCTCGACGCCCAGACCGGGCCCGGTCGGTATCGTGATCATGCCGTCGTCGTAGTCGAAGACCGACGCATCGGTGACGTAGTCGAGCAGATCGTTGCTCGTGTTGTAGTGGATACCCAGGCTCTGCTCCTGGATGAAAGCGTTGTAGCTGCCGGCGTCGACCTGGAGGCATGCGGCAAGCGCGATAGGACCCAGAGGGCAATGCAATGCGAGTGCCACGTCGTAGGCTTCGGCCATCATGGCGATCTTCCGCGTCTCGGTGATGCCACCAGCGTGGGAGACATCAGGCTGGATGATGTCCACGGCACCGGAAGCGATGACTTCACGGAAGTCCCACCGAGAGAACAGCCGCTCCCCCAGAGCGATCGGCGTTGGCGTGTTCGCCATGACTTCACGCAGTGAACCGAAGTGCTCGGACAACACAGGCTCTTCAATGAAGAGAAGCCGGTACGCTTCGAGCTCTTTGATGAGAACCTTGGCCATCGGCTTATGGACTCGTCCATGGAAGTCGATGCCGATGCCGAAGTCAGCACCCGTGGCGTCTCGGACCGCTTGCACGTTCTCGAGGACCTGATCGACCTTGGTGTAGGAGTCGATGAACTGCAGCTCCTCGGTGGCGTTCATCTTCACCGCTGTGAAGCCGCGGTTCTTCGTCTCCAGGGCAGCTGCCGCCGTATCGCTGGGACGGTCACCGCCGATCCAGGAGTACGTGCGGATGCGGTCGCGAACTTTCCCACCGAGCAGCTGATGAACCGGCTGATTGAGCGCCTTGCCTTTGATGTCCCACAGCGCCTGATCGATGCCGGAGATCGCGCTCATGAGAATCGGCCCGCCACGGTAGAAGCCACCGCGGTACATGATCGTCCACAGGTCCTCGATGTTCGCAGGATCCTTGCCGATGAGCAGGTCGGAGAGCTCATCGACGGCGGCAGCGACGGTGGCGGCCTTGCCCTCGATGATCGGCTCACCCCAACCGACGATCCCCTCGTCGGTTTCGATCTTGAGGAAGAGCCACCTCGGCGGCACGGTGTACGTCGTCATCGACGTGATCTTCATTGTTCTTGCCTTTCGTTCGGTGGTCGTCGTTGATGTCAGAAGGATTGAGCCCACGCCGAGGCGATCGCCTGGGCCCGGGTGCGCACGTCGTCGGGGCGGTCGCCTCGGCGATAAAGGGAGGAGCCGAGGCCGAGGCCGGCAGCACCTGCCTTTCGCCATTCGGCCGCGTTGTCGGCTCCGACTCCCCCGACAGGGAAGAGTTCGGTGCCGCTGGGAAGAACTTCGCGCCAGGCTTTCATTCCGCTGATCCCCACCGCCGAGGATGGGAAGAGCTTGACGTTGGTGGCGCCGGCTTTGACTGCGGCGAAAGCTTCGGTCGGGGTCGCTGCACCTGGGTATGGGGTGAGCCCAAGCTCGAGTGCGGTTGTGATGACGTCGCGGTCGGTGTCGGGGGCGACGATGATGCGGGCCCCGGCCTGTTGGCACTCGTTGACCTGGTCGGCGGTGAGCACCGTGCCGGCGCCGACTTCCACCTCGTGTCCGAATCTCTCGACCAGTTTTTCGATCGAGACCAGCGGGTCGGGCGAGTTGAGTGGCACCTCAATGGCGGAGAAGCCGGCGTCGACGATGCCTTCGGCGATATCGAGGATTTCTTCAGAATGAACCCCGCGGAGGATGGCGATGAGGCCGGCGGGAACAGAGTCAGGCATGGGCGTTCTCCTTAGTCGGCACGATGCCGGAGTGTTCAGCGATGCGGAAGAGTCCGGTGGCGGCCGCGCGTGGATCCGCGACGACAGTTTCCCGACCCAGTCGGTTGAGTGCGCGTGAGTAGCGTTGGGTGAGGCTTGTCGATCCGCAGATGATGACCGGTGCGGAAGATTCGGTGTTCAGTGTCAGCTGGCTGGCCACCTCGGCCCCGATGAGCATTCCTGACAGGTAGTCGTTGACCTCATCGCCGAGCAGGCGACCGTCGAGGGCCCAGGTGCGGGCGGAGAAGAGCGACGAGGTGAGGACAGCGGGGTCATCGGCTCCGATGCTTACTCCCCAGTTGAAGGCTTCGAGGTGGAAGTCTTCGGTGGGTTCGGCCAATCGGGCGAGGATCGACGAGGTGCTCAGCAGGCCGAAGATTTCGCCGCTCATCGAGGTGGAGAAGTCGGTGACGCGAGTTCCTTCACAGGTCACCCATTTCGTGTGGGTACCGGGAAGGACCACCGTGCGCTGTTCTGTGAGTTCGGGAGTGAGCAGTCCGAGCAGCTGGGTCTCTTCACCGCGGATGACGTCGGGGGCGTTAGTCTCGCTCGCGGTCTTCTGCAGGCCGGGAACGATGCGGAGGTCGAAGGTGTCGAGTTCAACTGTCGTGAGGTGCTTGCCGAGATCTCCCAGATCGGTCGGCAGATCGAGATAGCCCGCCTCGGCGATTCCTTGGGTTGAACCGATCATGCCGCTGGCCAGGACCGGAGGTTGGCCGAATTCTGTGAGCCAGTCACCGATAGTGGATTGCGCGATGCGGGAGAAGTCGGCGCGCGGGTCGGCGGAGTCCGCGCCTACAGCCATGATTCCGTCCGGTCCGTTGCGTTCGGCGAGGATCTGTCCGCCGTTGCCCATGAGGAACGCTCGCAATGAGCTAGTACCCCAGTCGAGGCCGATCATCTGCGGGGCCTCGGGTGGTGCCAGTTTTGCCATAGAAGTCACTATGGTCACTGTGTTCATCATGTGCCACCCGTGTCCCTATATGTGGGATCGATGACATACTGGTGGAATGACCGAGAACCTTGACAGACGTTCGAGTGAACCCATCCCCCAGGGCACACAGACCCTGGCAAGAGGACTGCAGATCATCAGCGCGGTGGCGCATGGCTCGACGACGTTGAAGGCCGTGGTCGACACTACGAATCTCGGCAGGTCGAGTGCGCACCGCATGATTCAGCTGTTGGTGCAGATGGGTTATCTGCGCCATGGGTCGCCTGGGGAGTTTCGGCTCGGGCCAACTCTCATCGAGTTTGGCTTCACCGCGCTCAACCAGGACCCACTGCCGGTGGTCGCCAGGGAGAATCTCGAGGCTCTGGCCGAACGGACGCAGGACACCATTCATCTCTCGGTCGAAGATGGGGAGTCGGTGCTCTACCTGCACAAGATTCCGGGCACGCGTGGGGCGGAGATGCGATCGCGCATCGGCCACCGGATGCCCTTGACTCGGACCGGCGTCGGGAAGGCATTGCTGCTGGGACAGGAGGATCGGTGGGAGAGGCTGTTTACTGCGGAGAACCCTGAGGCAGATTCGTCGGCTGTGGAGTCATTCGTCAAACGGATGAACGGCTACACGCGCGATGGGGCTACATTCGACCTGGAGGAGAATGAACCAGGCATCCGGTGCGTGGCTGCACCAATCAGGGACGGCAGCGGGGAAATCGTCGCCGGCATTTCGCTGTCAGCGACTCGTCCGTTCATGCCGAAGGACCGGATGCAGGCGTTGGTACCGGTGATGAAGGCTTCGGCGCGGGAGATTTCGGTGAAGTTGGGGTATCGGCAGGGCTAGATGATCGTTAAACAGAGTCCCAGCTGTAATGCGCGTTACACACCCGGCTCTCGAACTCGGTCGATCAGCCTTCATCCAACGAGGCGAGGATACGCTCAGCCGGTCGAAGATGTTCAGAGAGAATCCGTTTGAACTCACCTTCGTCGAAACTGCGCCACGCATCTATCATTGCGACGTGGTGCTCGTCGTACTTCCTTATGAGGTCTGGAAATCGCATCCCGGTCTCGATACTCACTCGTTGCTGCCTCGATCTGAGAAACTCATAAGTCTCAGACAGAACCGAGTTTCCTGCAGCGCTGACGATTGAATAGTGGAACATCCAATCTGTCTGAGAAGCAGCTACTCGCAGTTCTGGGTCGAGAGGCGACTCATGTTGGGCAGCAGTAGTTCGCAACCGGTCTTCCAACGCGGATAGGGCCTCGTCAGTCACCGAAATCTTAGTCTCGCAAAGTAATTCAATACTTCGCCCCTCGATCAGTCGGCGCACTTCATAGACCTCGAGAAGCTCTTGGGCCCCGATGCCTCTGACCTGTGCTCCATGGCGAGGGGTAAGAGTGATGTACTTCTCTGCCGCGAGTTGATTGAAAGCCTCTCGCACCGGAGTCCGAGAAACACCGACAGCTTCGCATACTGTCGATTCCTCGATGTAATCATGACCGTGGTACACACCCGAAACAATGGCATTTCGAACCCAGTCGAATGCAAGCGAACGCGCCAGCGGCCTCTTTGCCTCCACCTGGTTCTCCCTTCATTCCCATCATCTCGCAGCTAGTCTTGATAGATTCTAAGCCCTAGATTGAACTCGCTGTTATCGCGAGTTCACCTCAGCAAACGCTTGCCTCCTCTTCTTCTGCGCTGCAGGGTCCGGTACCGGCGCAGACAGCACGAGTCGACGGGTGTACTCGTGCTCGGAACGGTTAAGGACATCTGACGCCCTTCCGAATTCAACCAGACGACCGGCTCTGAGTACCGCGATGCGGTCGGCGAGTTCTTCCACCACGCCAAGATCATGAGTGATGAACAGACACGAGAACCCGAGTTCATTCTGCAGTTCTTTGAAGAGATCGAGAACCGTCGCCTGTACCGAAACATCGAGTGCTGAAGTCGGCTCGTCCGCAATGAGCAGACGTGGCGAGAGGATGAGAGCCCGGGCGATGCCGATGCGTTGGCGTTGCCCGCCCGACAGCTCGTGTGGGTACCGTTCCACCCATGAGCTGGGAACCCGGACTCTTTCAAGCATTTCCTCCACCCGTCGACGAACCTCCACTGAGCTCATTTGCATGTGTAGCTTCAACGGTTTCGCGACGATTTCTCCAAGAGTCTGTCTCGGGTTCAGCGACGAAGCAGGATCTTGGAAGACCATGCTGAACTCACGTCGTTTTGGCCTGAGCTTCCGTGAGGACAATGAGGTGATATCAGTTCCGCACACCGACACGCTCCCGGAACTTGGCTTCAGCAACCCCATGGCACAACGGCCGAGTGTGGACTTTCCGGAGCCTGATTCACCGACCAATCCGACGACTTCACCTTGCATCACATCGATCGAGACATCCTCGACAGCTTTGAAGTCTTCGGCTCCCGCTCTGCCAGGGTAGGTGATCTCGACTTTGTCGAAACGCAACACACTCGATTCTGGGGACGCTTCTGCGGAGCTGCTTACGTCTGCAGATGCCTTGTGTTGAGTCTTTCCTAGGTGAGGTACTGAGTTGAGGAGGTTCTGAGTGTATTCCGCTTTCGGAGCACCAAAGAGATCCCCCACCAACGCCTCCTCCACAATTCGTCCCTCGCGCATGACAATGACGCGATCCGCGAGGTCGGCGACCACACCCATATCGTGGGTAATGAACAGAACCGATGCGTTCAACCTTGCGCCGAGATCTCGGAGCAGTTCAAGGATTTCGGCCTGCACAGTGACATCAAGCGCAGTTGTCGGCTCGTCCGCGATGAGTAGATCCGGATCGCAACTGACTGCCATAGCAATGACTATTCGTTGCAACTGACCACCGGATAATTGGTGAGGATAGTGGTGGATCCGACGTTCGGGTTCGGGAAGCTGCACCAGATGAAGAAGTTCGAGCGCTCGGCGTTGCGCGTCGTTCTTGCTCATTCGACTGTGAGCGCGAATAGCCTCGACGATCTGTTCGCCGATCGTGTACACCGGGTCCAGCGCGGTCATCGGTTCCTGAAAGATCATCGCGATCTTCTGGCCCCGCAATTGTCGCAGTTGGTCGGAACTGAGTTCGAGAAGGTTCAGCCCGTTGAATTCTATCCTGCCGTGCACCCGAGCATTGGGAGGAAGCAGACCGAGAATAGCCATCGACGACACGGACTTGCCGGAACCGGATTCGCCGACAATTGCGAGTACCTCACCGCGATTAACGGTATAAGACACGTTATCGACTGCAGCCGCACCCTTACCCGACATTTCGAAGCTGACCGAGAGGTCGTCCACCTTCAGCAGAGTTTCACGTTCCAGACGATCGTTTTCCTCAGGCATGTTGTCTCCGTGGAATCACTTCGAACCTGCGATTGTGCAACCCAGGATTGAGCGACCGAGTACGGGAGACGAGATCAATATCGATGTCCACCGTCCCGAACGAGTTCCCCGTACCCAGGTCCGTCAATTGCAGGCCCATGGGGTCGAAAGCGGCGGAACGACCAATCGATCGTTCTCCGGATTCCCCACTTCCGACGATGAAGAAGCTGTTCTCAATGGCTCTCGCTCTCAGCAGGGTCAGCCAATGTTCTTCTTTGAGAGCACCTTTCACCCATGCAGTGGGAACCGTCACCAGTAGACTTCCCTTATCTGCCAGAACTCGGAAAATCTCAGGAAAACGCAGGTCATAGCAGGTTGCCAATCCGATCCGCACACCGTCGACATCGATAGTGACCGGTTCGGCAGGGCCGGCGATCACCTTGTCCGACTCCCTGTCGGAGAAGGCGTCATAAAGATGGATCTTGTCGTAAGTGGCGACGATTTCACCCCCGGACGCTACGAAGAGTGTGTTCTTCACCTTCGTCTCATCTCCTGGAGTAAACGCACCAGCGACGATTGTCACTCCGGTCTCCGATGACGCTTTCGCCAGCGCGCTTCCGAAACTTCCGTCTGGATCTTCGACTCGTCCAACCAATGATTCGTGTTTGTCTGGAAGCCGGATCATCGCCGCCTCGGGGCAGACCAGGAGCGTCGCTCCTTCGGCCGCTGCGCGGTGAGCATCGGCGACAATATGCGCGGTGTTCTCAGCAATCGTGGGACTGGCTGCAAATTGTGAAATTGCGACCTTCATGTCATATCTCCTTCAGTTCGTCGCCGTATTACGGTCATATTCCCGGACGTACTCGGCACAGAAGCCCATCACTCTGCGAATCCATTCAGCTCCGGTAGCCTTGTCGGCAACGCTGACATCTCCGGTGACTCCGTTCTTACTGACTTCAGAGAAGTCCCAGTAGACAGTGCCCGGTACGGTATAGTCTCCGATCTTCGCGTCGGCATAGCTCAACGGTGTCCAACCCGACTCGCTGTTCAAACCGCCGGATTCCGCCTTCGACATGTCGACCTGCTCGGGGAATATCGCAAGCATCGCGGACAGCTCAGGCTCAGCACCGTGCCCATAGACCGCAGCTGCATCGTCGTAGACGTCTCGCATCAAGCCGTAGCCCAATTGCCATGGGTAGACGTGACCGATGAGTACACCAAGGTCCCTCCGACAATCAACTGCCGCCCCCGAAACTGGGCCGACGTTTCCACCGTTGTTATCGACGAGAACGATTCGTTTGAAACCCGACTGCACAAGCGATTCGATGATGTCTCGGACTACCGCTTTCAGCGTCTCGGCGCTAAGGGAAAGATTTCCCGCGAACCCGCGAAACGTCGGTGAATGGCCGTAATGCAAGGCCGGCGCCACTAAGGTGTCGACTTGACCATCAGTGAGCTCCGCAATCTTGTAGGCGGCCCATTCTGCAACTATGGAGTCTTCGTGTACCGGAAGATGCGGCCCATGCTGTTCGATGGCTCCAATCGGTACTAGTACGACTGGATTGCGATCTGCAGCTTCTGCGACCTCGGTCCAGCTCAAGCGGCCCAAGCTCTTGGAGTTGTCAATCATATGAGTTCCTTTCAATTGGTTATCGTGAGTGAGTCTTGAAGGTCAGCGAGCGAAAGCGCGCCGAGGATCGAGAACGTCCCTGAGCCCGTCACCAAGAACATTGACTGCGAGGACGATTGCGATGAGCAGCAATGATGGATAGATCAGCATCGTGGGCTGTACTTCGAGGAAGTCTCGGCCGGAAGCAATCATCGTGCCCAAGGAAGCGAGAGGCGGTTGAGCCCCCAATCCAAGGAAGCTCAGTCCCGCTTCGACCTGAATTGCGAAGCTGAGGCTCAAACTCGCTTGGACAATCACGGTTGACATCACGTTCGGCAGGACCGTCCGGGTGATGATGCTTGCAGTCGTCGTGCCGTTGACGCGTTCCGCGTCGACGTACTGCGCGGATCTGATCGCTACGGATTGCGCATAGACGACCCGAGTGAATCGGGGAACATAGAGAACGCCGATGACGATGACAACGTTGATGAGATCCGGACCGAGGATGGCGACAGCTGCGATCGCCAAGATGACGGCCGGAAAGCTGAGAAGAATGTCCGACCCTCTCATAATGATCGTCGACGTCCATCCACCGAGGAATCCTGCCAACAGACCCAGTCCGACCCCCGCCACCAGGGCGATGACGACCGCTCCGACGGCGACAAGCATTGATGTGCGCGTTGCGATAATCAACCGCGCGAGAACGTCTCGTCCGAAGTCGTCAGTGCCGAGCAGGCCGTCCTGAGACAGAGGAATGCCGACCTGCTCCCGATAGGTGATCGGATAGATCAAAGGCCCGAGGAGAACGACGAGCACGACGAGGATGAAGAAGACTCCGCTGATGCATGTGCGGGGGTTCTTAATGAGCCGGCGGACGATTCCGCGGGAGACCGGGCCGGTCTTCTCCACAAACTCTGTTGAGGCGAGGGCGAGATTATCGGCCATTTCAGAAGCTCTCCGTTCTCGGATCGAGAAGACGAATGACAATGTCAGCGACCAGGTTGACCACG
This sequence comes from Brevibacterium sp. H602, assembly GCF_051172395.1. Classification (NCBI taxonomy): domain Bacteria; kingdom Bacillati; phylum Actinomycetota; class Actinomycetes; order Micrococcales; family Brevibacteriaceae; genus Brevibacterium; species Brevibacterium sp. H602. The sequence continues at coordinate 33,511 of NZ_JBPIZD010000011.1, forward strand.
ATGACGAAGACCGATGCGCTGAGTACGACAGCTTGTATGACCGGATAGTCGCGGTCGGTCACCGCCTGCATGAGCATGGAGCTCATCCCTGGCCAACCAAATATGGTTTCGATGAGAACCGTCGACCCGATAAGCGTTGCCAACTCGACGCTGGTGATCGACACGACAGGCACCAGCGCATTTCTCAAGGCGTGATTGGTGATGACTTTTCGTTCGATCACGCCTTTCGCTCTGACTGTGCGTACAAAGTCCGCGCTGAGGGTCTCCAGCATCGCCGATCGAGTCATGCGCATAATCACCGCCGTCGACGTCGCTGCGAGCGCAACGACAGGAAGGATGATGAGCTGGAGGTGACCAACTGGGTCCGCGAAAAAGCCCACATATCTCTGAGGGGGCAGAATCGGCAGCCACACCGAGAACACAAGCAGCAACAACGTACCGGTGACGAATACCGGCAGCGATATGCCGAGAACCGATCCGCCGGTGATGATGTGATCTAGTGCACGGTCATTGCGAATGGCCGCAATCCGGCCGAGAACCACTCCGACAATGATGGAAACAAGAATCGCGAGGACAATGATTTCAAGTGAGTTGCCGAATCGAACGATCAGGTCTGGGGCAACGGGCCGACCGCTGATCAGCGACACTCCTAAATCACCTGTCAGAAGATTCTTCCAGTAGTTGAGGAACTGAATAGGGAACGCTTCGTCCAGGCCCATGGTCGACCGCATGGCCGCTACTTGATCATCTGTGGCGTTCTCACCGAGCACAGCCCGAGCCGCGTCACCCGGAATCAGTCGAATGAGCAGGAACACGATCGTCGCGACGATCACGAGCTGGATTACGGCGAGCCCGATTCTTCTGACTACGAAATTGGTCATCGCTCTTCCTCCAGCCAAACTCCACGCAAGCTGACCTGTGTCCATGCCCCCTTGGGCGGATGAGAGAAGCCACGCACGTATTTGTGGGAAGCTTCGCCCTGGATCCGACGGAGCGTATACGTCAGAGGCATCTCATCGAGCACTCGTTTCTCGACCTCCATGAAGAGTTCATTGGAGAGGCTCGTGTTCTTGGAACGCCTTGCTTCAGCAAGTAGGTCGTCGGTGCGCTTGTCATTGAAGTCCATGAACTTCGCCCACCGGCTGCCTGAAGCTACAACCTCGCTCAATGCAGCGGGATGCCCGAATTTCAGCGAGGTTCCCCAGGCGAAACTCGGATACTTCTTCGCTTCCACCGTCTCTTGGAAGGAGAGCCATTCTTGGCGAGTCAGCCGAGGGTTGACCACAGATTCTTGGAGAGATGGCAGCATCGCTTCAGCCGGCCTCGAAATGACTGAGTAGCTGCTTGTAGTGATGATGCTCAGATCGAGGTCATCTCGACCAGCCTTTCGAAGGAGGTGTGAAGCACGTTCAGGGTCGTATTCGACCGCGCCTTCGAGCTGTGAGGCATATGGTGCAACTTCGTCAGGAACAAGGCCACCGGTGATCGGTCGACCGTGCCCTAAGAAAGCGGTTTCTAGCGCAGCGTCACGATCAATACTGCATGCGACTGCCTGCCGCACTCGTTTGTCGTCGAACGGTGGCCTTGACGTGACGAACCCGAGAACTCCAAAGCCGAAGACGCTATCCGAATAGACCTCGAGCTGTGAATTGTTCTCTATCACATCGACGTGAGTCGAGGGGATGTAGTCGATCATGTCTACAGTCGCGGTGCGCAGTGCAGTCACTCGCGCGTAGTCGTCTTCCATCGGCGTGAACTCGATAGCGTTGAGATAAGGCAACTCGGGGACGAAGTAGTCGTCGAATCGTTCAATGACGATGCTCACGCCAGGAACCCTCTCGACAAAGGTAAAGGGACCTGTCCCCATCACCTCCAGGAGTGGATCTGCGCCCGATTCGATCCATTGTTTGGAGATCACGTTGGCGCAGGGGTCAGCTAATGCGAACGGGAACGCCCTGTCAGGTTCTCTGAGAGTGAAGACGATCGTGTCCGAGCTCGATGCATCTACTCGTTCAACGGAGCGAAACAACGGTGCGGCAGTTGACGAGGTATCAGGATCGATGATTCTACGCATGGAGAAGACCACGTCGCTCGCCGTCATCTTCGATCCATCGTGAAATCGGACATCCGTCCGGATCTTCACTCGATATGCGGTGTCCCCTGCCCAGCCATGTTCAAGAGCGAGATCCGGAACGATCTCTCCATCAGGGTCGTATTGGAGCAGTCCGTTATAGAGCATCTGCCGAATCACATCGGAAGCCGCGCCCGAGCTTACGTGCGGCTCGAAGTTCACCGGTTCCGTTGATAGGCCGTAGTGGAGGACTCCGCCTCGATTTGGCTCACCGTTTCCGGTGGAGATGTCGTTCCACGAGTCTGGATAGTTGGCGACTGCGCCGCAACCGGCAAGGGCAAATCCCATACCCGCTGTTCCCGCTGCGGTGAGCACGCTTCTTCTTGTAAGGAATTCTCTGGTCATTGAGACTCCGTCGTATGCGTCGTTGCACTGCGAATACGTCGAGTATACATGGAGCATTCTTAGCGAAACAAGACTCCTCTGAGATCTTTTGTTCTGGCGACATCACATCAGCCCAGTCAGAGCACATTCCCGCGGGCCAGACGTTCACACCGCATTGACTCTGACACGTGGTTTTCCGAAAGTCTGGCTCTGTGAAACTATGAAGATCTGGAAAGCGGACACGGAGTAGTGGTTGTATGACAGACGGACCTGGGACTAAAAAGTCCAAAGCCCGCCCCAGCATCAAAGACGTTGCTGCGCTGGCCGGAGTGTCCTGGCGAACAGTTTCTAACGTCATCAATGGGCATCGCTATCTGAGGCCTGAGACCAAAGCCAAAGTTGAAGCCGCGATAGCCGAGCTGGGGTATAAACCTCAGACTGCGGCGCGGCAGTTGCGGACAGGGCGCAGCAACCTCATCACGCTCGCAATTCCATACATCGATCACCCTTACTTCGCCAGCCTGGCACACGCCGTTGTCGAAGCGGCCAAGTCGTATGACTACACCGTGCTGATAGACGAAACTCGCGGACTGCCGGAGAAGGAAGAACAGGTAGCGCAAGGGTATAAGAACAGCCACGCGGACGGCATCATCTTCAGCCCCCTGACCCTGCCGGTCGAATCGATTCTGACCGCCCGTGACAAAACACCGCTCGTCTTGCTCGGAGAGCACACACTCGACCCTCGAATCGACCATGTCACCGCGGACAACGTCGAATCGACCCGTGAAGCCACCGAACACCTCATCTCACTCGGTCATCGCCGAATCGCATTCCTCGGATACCTCACTGAAGGCACCCTCGGCACCGGCGATCTCCGCCTCGAAGGCTACCGTCGAGCCCTCGCAGCAGCCGAGATCGACGAAGACCCGGATCTCATCATCGGCGCTGCCCCACAGTCCGATTCCACCCAAATGGTCAGCGCGGAGCGCGACTACTCGCGTGAAGAGGGATTCGCCCGCGCACAGCAGATCCTTCTACTGCGAAAGACGACGCCGATCGATGCTGTGGTCTGCGCCAACGATCTACTGGCTATCGGCCTGCTCCGAGCGTTCAGGGAAGCCGGCGTGCAGGTGCCAAACGACATTGCTGTCACGGGATGGGACAACACCCCGGAAGGCGGATACTCGGCACCGAGACTCACAACAATTGCCCCCGATATGAATGCGATCGCACAGTTCGCTGTCGAGGCGGTACATCAACGCATCCTGGGCTCGACCGAAGCTCCTGCAGGGCGCGTAGCTCCACACCGCTTGATGATCCGCGAGTCAACAGTGGGCGACCGGCCCTAACCACCCCGACCGAGCTTCTGCTCATTGTCTCCAGTCTTCGTGGCTTCAGTATTGCAACGTTGCAATACGCGCGACGATCTGCTTTGATCTCTATAACAGAGCACCTTCGAAAGTCCGCAATATCGTCGAATCTGCTCAGACTTGCCTACTTGTCGTCTCAACTGATTACGCCCTCAGAGGGACCGGCAAGCAGCACCACCGCCAAATAGGCCGTAAACAGTGAGAACTGAGACGCCTGGAATGATCAAGGAAGCTCATGCCTTTGAACACCACCGCAAATCCGGTCACCCACCGGGACCCTGAGAAGCCGGGTCGCATCGAAAAGCTCGGCTATGGAATGGCAGGCGGCGCCAATAACGTCGTCTGGACCGGGATATCGACCTTCCTCGTCTACTTCTACACCGACGTCGTCGGCATCGCGGCCGGCCTGATCGGCACGATCTTCCTCTTCTCCCGCATCGTCGACGGTGCCAGCGACGTGGTCATGGGTGTCGTCCTCGACAAGACTCGGACTCGATTCGGCAAGGCTCGGCCGTGGCTGCTCTGGTTGGCGCTGCCGTTCGCAGTGGTTGCCACCGCGCTCTTCGCGGTCCCCGATGCCAACAGCACCACTCAGGTCATTTACATCATCGTCACCTACAACATCGCACTGCTTGTCTATACCGCGGTCGAGATCCCGCACGGCACCCTCGGCGCGCTCATGACCTACGACCAGCACCAACGTTCAGTGCTCAACGTGGCGAAGATGATCGGGGCTTATGTCGCCATCATCGCCATCACGAACATCACCCTGCCGATCGTCGACTTCTTCGGCGGCGGCCAGTCCGGCTGGATCTACACTTTCGTAATCTTCGGCCTCGTCGCTGCTGCCATTTACTTCTTCACCTTCTGGTCAACGAAAGAGCGTACTGACCCTGTCGGGACAAAGCAGGACAAGGACCGTCCGAGCGTCAAGGCCAGTCTGATCTCGCTCGCGCGCAACAAGTACTGGTTCATCGCAACCCTGGTCCTGCTCCTCATGTACATCTACAACGCCATCACCGCCGGCGTCGCAATCTACTACTCCGAGTACGTGCTCGGCTCACCAGCCCTGGTCGGCGTGGTCGCGACGGCTCTCACACTCGCGACCTTGGGCGGGATGCTCCTCGTCGTGCCCATCACTCGACGCTTCGGAAAGCGCAACACAGCGATCGTCGGCTGCCTGATCGCGGTCGTCGGTTCACTCATCATCTTCGCTGCTCCCGACAGCACCGCAGTCGTGGTCATCGGACAGATCGTCCGCGGGATCGGCAAGGCCGCAATCATGGGAGTCGTCTTCGCCATGCTCGCCGACACCATGGAATACGGGGAATGGAAAACGGGCATCCGCATCGAAGGTCTCATCTACAGCGGCGCCAGCATGGGGATCAAAATCGGCACCGGACTCGGCAGCGCACTCATCGGTTGGGGCTTGGCGGCCAGCGGGTATCTCGGTGGTCAGGAGACACAGTCCGCAGAAGCCGTCTCCATGATCTCGAACCTCTTCATCTGGGTCCCGACGCTCGTCAGTGTCCTCATGGCAGTCCTCCTGTACTTCTTCAAACTCGACAAACAGTATCCGCAGATCCTCGAGGAGCTGCGGGCCATGAAAGAACGACAGGTCTGACCACCTAGACCACGGCGGACCACGTTGACGACCCCATCGACTCAGCAGACCAACCCACGAAATCAAAGGAACCAAATGGAGAAAGAACTTCGCCAGCCCGTCGACATGTGCCTCAAGAACGGGACTCTCAATGAAGCTGCAGTCGGGTGGAGTCGGTTCCCGGTGCACAATGCCAATCTCAAGGGCTGGGGTCGCAGGAAGCGGTTCGATTACTGGTGCGTCGTGTCACCGGAGATGATTCTCGCATTCTCCGTCTCAGACACGGACTACAAGGCCGCTACCTCTCTGTTCTTCTTCGATAGAAAGACCCAGACTGAGACGACCGCGAGCTCGATGGACTGGTTCAGGACCAATCCGTCCTCGCGTGCACCGTGGGGCTCACAGCAGATTCGGTCCGGTGACAAAGACGTCGATATCTCGATCACCTTCGGCGATCAGATCATCGCGCTCAATGTCGTCACTGCGAACGTGAATGCTGAGGTGGAGGTCAGCGTTCCAGACGACCATCAGTCGATGGGAGTCCTTGTTCCGTGGAACAGCCGACGCTTCCAATACACTCGCAAGGACAACTGCCTGAGCGCGAGCGGGCGAGTTCGGGCCAACGGAGTCACCTACCGTCTCGATGAGTCCACGACAACAGCCACCACCATGGACCATGGCCGCGGCAAATGGCCGTACGACACCTTGTGGAATTGGGCTTCCGGCAGCGGTACGACAGACGGGGAAGAGATCGGGCTGCAGTTCGGTGCCAAATGGACTGCCGGAACTCCGTCGACCGAAAATGCGCTGCGGCTGGGCGGCCAGATCGAAAAGATCAGCGAAGAGCTCGAGTGGGCCTACGACTCCGGTGACTGGATGGCCCCGTGGACGATCAGGGGCGAACGAGTCGACCTCACCTTCACCCCTGAATACCATCGGCACTCCGAATTCGACAAGAAGGTCGTCAGCAGTCGCGAAGAACAGGTATTCGGCCATTTCTCCGGCACTGTCTGGTCCCTGGCGGGACGCGAGTATCGGGTGGAGAACATCTTCGGATGGGCCGAGGAGGTCCATAGGCGGTGGTGATGTTCGGCCCTCTACGCTAATTTCTGTACCCCGAGGAACTCTCGCAGCACCGGCAGCTCTCGCCGGGCCTGCGACAGTCCCATCCGATGGGCGGCAGCAAGCCGCGAGAGATCGCGAGTGCTGTTGTCGACCGGCATGCGGTCGGGGACGAAGACATGCGCCTTGCCCTCTTCTTCGAGGGCGAAGATGCGTTCTCGAGTTTCGTTGTAGCGCTTCCACCGTGTCAGCAGCGCATCAGCCAGTGCGGGGTACTTTCGGAAGATGCCTCTGTAGACGGCAGGGAATCGCTGCGGTGCCTTCTTGTACCCACGCTCCTGCGTGAGAACGATGACGAACTTCTCGAAGCCCTCTCGCTGCGCTTGGCTTAACGCGATCCCGCCGTCCTCCCCCATTGCACCGTCGAAGAAGACATGGCCGTCAAGACGCACCGGCGGCATGACGATCGGCATCGTCGATGACGCCTGCACGCGGATCATCAGCTCGTCGATATTCGGGGTGTCTTTCTTCGACCACACCGCCTCCTCGCCGGTTTCAGCATCGAACGCGATGACCCGCATGTCACCGGTGCTTGCCTCGTAGGTGTCCCAATCGAAAGGTAGTGCCTCGTCGGGGGCACCCGCTCGTTGGTAGATGTACTCGCCATGGAACATCCCTTTGCCCCGAGCGAAGTAGCGCCACCCGCCGAATTCCTCTTCCTTGGCGAACTCGACGAACGATCGACGCACTCGCCATTTGTCCTCGGAGAGGTAGTTCACTGCAGTGGACGCTCCGGCACTGATTCCAGCGACCCAGTCAAACGACAGGCCTTCGTTGAGCAAGACGACTGCTATGGCGCTGGTGAGCGAAGCCCGCATCCCACCGCCTTCGAAGATGAGTGCGGTATCGCTGATTCGCGTCGTTCCCGCCGACTGCTCCCCGTTCGTCATATCGATCATCTTAACGACTGGTAACCGACACCGATGCCGCCGCCTGCCCCTTCATCGATGTGAACGTTCCCAAGCCAGGGTGGCCAGAGCCGCCGCCTGATCGGGCAGGCAGGCATCATCGAAGAGCACCTCCGCGGAATGATTCGTCGCCGCGGTCTCCGGGTCGGCTCCTTCCGGGCTGACAAAGAAGAAGACGAACGCTCCCGGCACCTCTTCAAGGACATAGGAGAAGTCCTCGGATCCCATCACGGGATCCGGCGACTCAACCACACGGACGGGACCGAACGCCGAGATGAGCGTCTCGAGGGCGAACTGCGCCTCGGCGGCGTCGTTGACCGTCACGGGGTACTGCTCATTCCACACCACCTCGGCGGTGCATCCGTGCGCAGCTGCCACGGAATCGGCCAGCCGGGTCGCGAGTTCGGGGAACCTCTTCGTCGACTCGGCCGACAGGGTCCGCACCGATGCACCGAGCGATGCGGTCGACGGGATGACGTTCACGGCCTCACCGGCACTGAGCTGCGTCACCTCGGCGACGATCGGGTCGAAGACGCTGAACGAGCCGGTGATCATCGAATACAGGGCCTGCCCGAATTCGAGGACGGGCCGCACCGGGTCCACCGAGTCCTGCGGACGTGAACTGTGACCGCCCTTGCCGACCATCGTCACGTGCAGCGTATTGGCACCGGCCATGACCGTGCCCGGGCGGGTGACGAAGGTACCCGCCACACCGGGGGCGACGTGGATAGCGTAGGCGGCGTCGGGTTTCGCCCCGATGGTCTCGAACATGCCCTCATCGAGCATGATCTTCGCCCCGCCGAGGCCCTCCTCACCGGGCTGGAACATGAACGCGACCGTCCCGCGCAGCTCCGCCTGATGAGCGCTGAGAAGTCGGGCGGCTCCGACGAGCCCGGAAACGTGGAGGTCGTGTCCACACGCGTGCATGTTCCCGTTCGTCGACGCATAGTCCAGTCCGGTGGACTCGACGACGGGTAGGGCGTCCATATCACCGCGCAGAAGAATGGTCGGTCCCGGCTGGGCCCCGCGCAGCACTGCCACCACGGACGACAGGTCCGTGCCGAGGGTGATGTCGAGGGGCAGTCCGTCGAGGGCCTCGACGACCCTCTTCTGCGTGTAGGGCAGCGAGAGCCCGAGTTCTGGGTTGCGGTGGAGGTCGCGGCGCAGCGCGCTGAGGTCGTCGGCGAGGGCTGTAGCTTCGGCGGTGAAATCGATTGACTGTGTCATGGTGTCCTTCGGTTGGGCAGTGGGCAGGTTCGGTGTGGTCATGGTGCTCCCAACAGGGCGATGAGGTGGCCGAGCATCACTGAGTCCGCTCGTGTCAACGGTATCCCCAGGTCGGTGATCTGGGGAGGCAACTGCGGTTCCTCCCCGACAGCATCCACGCCCTCGTCCGAATCGGGAATCAGCGCAAGCGCGGTGATGAGATCGAAGTCGGGCACCTGCAGATGGTGATCCGTGTGCGTCTGATAGAGCTCGCCGAGGCTGAGGATCGAGTCCTCGCCGGCGGTTCCGTTCGCCTCGGGGCCGGTCGCGCCAGCTGCGATGTTTTCGGACCCGCTCGCCTCGGGGCCGGACCCGATCAGCTGCAGAGACAACGGCAGTCCCGCCTCGTCGAAGCCCATCGGGATCGCCAGGGCAGGATTCCCGGTGGCGGAGAACGCGGCCGTGAGGTTCCAGTCGTCTTGCGGTGTTCCTCCCCGGAACACATAGGGCGGGGCCGCCGACGGCCACGTCGGCAGGGCGAGCGCCGTGCCGTTGGGCAGCAGTTCGCTCAAGCGTCCGCGCAGCACCCCGGCGGAGTTCAGCGCCGCCTGGTAGGTGTCGTCGGTGACGAGGGCACCTGCGAGGGCGAGCCGACGGAAAGAACGACCGTAGTCATTCCACCGGGGTGCGAGCCGATCGCTGTGCACCTCGTACATCTCGCGGACCATGATCGTCAGTGTGGCCGCAATGAGTTCATCGAGGTAGGGCACGTCGACGGTCGACGTCTCGACGCCGAGTGCTTCGAGGGTACTCAGCACCTCGTCGAAGGCTGCGGCCGTATCGTGCGTGATCCTCGTCGAACCCAGCGCCTGCTCAGGCACGACCACACGGACCGTTCGGCCCCGACGTGACGAGCCGACGGTCTGTCCGCGCATGACCTCGAGGAGCAACCGGCAATCTCGGGCGCTTCTGGCGATGGGCCCGACGATGTCAAGGCTCGGAGCGGCCGGCATGATTCCGTCCATGGGCAGTGAACCCATCGCCGGGCGCATCCCCGTGACTCCGCAGAAGGCCGCCGGTATTCGGCAGCTGCCCGAAGTGTCGGTGCCCAACCCTGCGGAGATGATCCCGAGGCTCACGGCGATCGCGGTTCCGCAGCTCGACCCGCCCGGCCAGCGACTCAGGTCCCACGGGTTGCGTGGAATCGGGAAGTCGAGTGCCGGGTCGGGCCTGCCGGCAGCGTGTTCGACCATCGTCGTCGCGCCCATGATGACTCCGTCGGCGGCGCGCAGCCGAGCGACCGCCTCGGCGTCGCGGCCGCAGTGGAACTCCGGATCGAACACACGGCTCTGTGAGGTCGGGACAGCTTCGCTGACGGCGATGTTCGCCTTGATTCCCAACGGCAGCCCTGCCAGCGGACCGGCACTGTGTTCAGCACTTCGGCCGGCGGCCAGAGCGGATTCGTCGAAGCGTTCGAGGATCGCGCCGACTCGGTCGTTGACACGGTCAGCGAGGTCGAGTGACGCGGAGACCAGTTCCTCGGCCGTCGTCGCACCGGACCTGATCTGCACAATCTGCGCGGTGAGGTCGTGGACAGAGCTCATTTTGGCCGTGTCTGTGACCGCCTTGTCGGTGCTCGGGTCGGTCGCCTCTGTGCTCACTGGGCCAGTAGCGGGCGGACCGGTTCCGCGCCGAACCAGGAGTCCGTGTCTTTAACGAGGGCACCGCCCTGGACGACGGCCTTGATGTTGTCAGGCGTCGCCAAGGGGGTGATGTCGGTCAGGGGATCGAAGTCGATGACGATGAAGTCGGCGAGCTTCCCGGGCTCGAGCGTGCCGAGGTCGGCGTCGAGGCGGAGCAGTTCGGCGGCGTTCTTCGTTCCGGCGACGATCGCGTCCATCTCGGAGAGTCCGAGTTCCACGGCGTGGACCGGTTCGCGCAGGTTCTCCCCGTGTGGGCAGACTCCGGAGTCGGTACCCAGCGCCACCTTCACGCCCGCTTGCAGAGCTGCGGCTACGCGTTCGCGCGCAATGGCTGACCATTTCACCTTCTTCTCGTAGAGGTAGGCGGGGACCGCTGCGGGGTCGGGGACGCGCAGTGCGCTGCTCAAGGTCGGGACGAGGAAGGTCCCGTGTTCGAGCATGAGTTCGATGCCTTCGTCGTCGATTCCGTATCCGTGCTCGACCGAGCGCACTCCGCCCCGGATGGCGGCTTTGATGCCCTCGGCGCCCTGCGCGTGAGCGGCGACCGGCTGTCCGGCGCGTTTGGCGGTCTCGGCGACGATGAGTCGCACATGCTCTTCCGGCACCCCGATGTCGTCGGGGGTGTCGGAGGGGCTGGAGACGCCGCCGGTGGTGCAGACCTTGATGACATCAGCGCCGCTGCGAATGAGCGTCCGCACCGTCCGCCGCACATCGTCGTCGGTGTCGATGATCGGACTGATCGGCATGTGCATCGGTACCGAGCGGCCGTTGGGCATGGTGAAGTCCGTATGCCCGCCGGTCGGTGACAGTGGAGCGATCGCCAGGTGGGTGCGCGGACCCTGGACGAGGCCGGCTGCGATCGCATCTCGGTAACCGCGGTCCAGACCGCCCAGGTCACGGGCCGTGGTCACGCCCGCCATGAGTGCCTTTCGGGCGTTGAGTGCGGTGCGGAAGGTCCGTTCGGATTCGAATCGTGCGGCGTCGGCCGTCTGGTCCTCGATCGACATGCCGAAGTGCACATGGGAGTCGATGAAACCCGGGAGGATGGTCTTGCCCCCTAGCTCGACGATGACGGTGCCCTCGGGAGCGGCGGTACGGGCGGGACCCGCGTAGACCACGCGTCCGTCCCGGACTTCGAGTTCGGCCTCGGTGATCGGGGTGCCGCCGGTGCCGTCGATGAGGGTCACACCGCGCAGCAGCAGGTGGTCGTCACCGGCGATGGTGGAGGGAAGGTGGGCTATGGACATGGTGTTCCTTTCGCGTCGAGTGTGCGGATTCGGTCGGAGACGGCTCACACGGCCGAGGTCGGACGTGTGTCCTCGCCCGGACGGGTGTCCTGACCCGGGCGAGCCTCCTCGACTGGGAGCGCTGCCTCGGCGAGGTTGTCGTTCTCACCCTGATGTGCGGTCCGGTCATGGGATTCGCCCTTGTCCGGCGTCCGGATGACGGAGAGCAGGATGGGGCAGATTCCGGTGGCCCCGGCGCAGATCGCCCAAATGGTGATGTAGCCGCCGAGTCCCGAGGCTCCGGCCTCGGGGATGACGAAGATTCCCAGGACGACGGCGAACACGGCTCCAGCGAGTGCCCCGCCGAGTGTCTTCACGGAGTTGTAGACGCCCGTGGCGATTCCGGTCTCGTCAGCAGGCGATGACTCCGTTGTCGCGGCCGGCAACCCACCGAGGAGGAGCCCCGACCCGAGGCCGGCGACCGCGATTCCGATGACTACGAAGACGAGTGAGGCATGGCCGAAGATGAGGAGCAGCTGGGCGAGCGCGATCACGGCCGAACCGATCATAAGCACACCCTTGAGCGAAGTGGCGCGGGCGACAAAGGAGTAAATTGAGGCACCGACCGCTGCCAGCAGCATGTTCGCTCCGGTGGTCAGCGAGATGACTCCGGCGCTGAGGCCGAACCCGTACCCAACGAGTTCGGGTTTGCCGGCGAGGAACGTGGTCGTGATGCTCTGCGTTCCGAAGAGCACCATTCCGAAGAGGAACGATGTCACGTAAACAGGCCAGAGCCGATTCGAGGTGAGCAGGCGCATATTTAGTGCGGGTACCTTGGCTCTCAGCTCCCACCATACGAAGATGCCGATGAGGACGACGGCGACGACGAGGAGGACTGCGCCGGCGACGGGCTGCGCGGTGACGATGTTGATGCCTGCGAGCAGTGCGAGCATGAAGAGCGCGAGCAGGATGAAACCGAGCCAGTCGATCGTGGGCGAGGTGCGGACGGTCGATTCCGGGACGAGAGTAAAGACGAAGATCGCGGAGATCGCGACGATGACCACGGGTACCAGGAGCTGCGCGACAGTGGATGGCAGGACCGACGAGAACAGGCCGGCAGCCAAGGAACCGATGAGCGCGCCGATCGTCAGTGCGGAGATGAGCATGCCGATCGCGCGCCGTGCCGTCTCGCCTTTGATCTGATTGTGCACGATCGCGAGTTCGAGCGGCAGCCATACTGCGAGGGGGCCGCTGAGAACCCTGCCGAGCAGGACGAGCGGGTAACTGGGAGCGAGCGCGACCAGCACGGTTCCGATGAGGACGGCGACGATCCCGATGCGCAGCATGCGCCGGTGGCCGAAGATGTCGCCGAGTTTCGACAGGATCGGAACGCAGACTCCGGCGGTGAGAGTCTGAACGGTGATGAACCACGCAATGGAGGCGTCAGAGACGCCGAGGCTGTCGCGGATCCCGTCGAGCAGCGGGAGGTAGTAACCCTGAAGGAATCCGCTGGAGAATTCGACGAAGACGAGGAATCCGACGACAGCGAGGAGCCGTTTGCTCGACTTCGTGCCGAGCGCGGGGTCGGGGGTGGTCATAGTGTTTCCTTTCCTGTTGAGCCAGAACCGCGTGCCGACTGCGCCGTCGCACACGGAATGGTCATCGGTGACTGTCAGCTCTGACGGCCGATGAGCGAGCGCACGAGGCTGCGGTAGGTATCTTTGATGTCGTCATCGGTGCGCGCGCGGGCTTCGGGTTTGAGGGTGATGCGGAAGAGAGTGAGACCGGCGAGGGTATCGATGATGAGGTCATGATCGAGTTCGCCGCTCACCTGTCCCCGTGCCACCCCGCGGGCGAGGATCTCGCGCCCCATAGCGTGGCGCGCCTTCATGAACGATTCCGAGATGATCGGGATGACGTCCATGTTGAACATCGCGAGCAACAGGCCGTTGTTGCCTGATGGGTTCTCCGAACGACGGAAGTTCTCGCGGTTCTGCCACGCGTGTTCGACGAGGTCGTCGACAACGTCACCGGTGTCCGGCAGCTCCCCGACTTCGGTGTTGTCGAGGATGGCTGCGGCAACGAGTTCAGGTTTGCTCGGCCATCGACGGTAGATGGTGGTCTTTCCGCATCCGACTTCCGCCGCGACCTTCTCGATGCTCAGATTCACGAATCCATGCTCTTCGACATGCGAACGCACTGTGGCGAGGACCCGCTTCGTCAGATCGGTGTCGAGGGGCCTCCCCTTTTGCGTGATATCAGTCATATCCAGAGCATGGCACAGGTCACATCACTTACGCAACACAACGTATCGTTTCGTAATACGAGCCTGGAAACCCGTAAGAATGAGGTCTTTATGCAGTGTCAGCAAAGGAATCCGCCCGAACTTCGCGTGAGGGCCGAAAAGGTCAACGCGGGCAATCTCTCAGGCAGGCAGTGCGCCCTGGCCTCTCCAAAGGTTCACGAGTCGGATTCGATCGCGATTCAGCTGGGCGATCCTAAGACCATGCGTCGTGTTGTCAGTAGCGAGTACTGGTGCCTCGGCCGAATCCAGGCCCCTGTGCGTTCAGCGGCAGGTGTTAACCCAGCCCTTCCCACGTCATGCGCTGCCTGAGTGCCGGTGCGAGGACCAGCGCCGCGATGACGCTGCCGGCCAACAGCATCCAGGCGCCGAAGTACGTGAACAGTTTGAGTTCTGGCGCCAACGCCGGCCCGAAGTTGGCGGCCATGAGAATCACCCCGCCGAGGATGAGTGCAGTCGAGACGATCACCTGAATGAATTGCTCGACGGTCGAGACCAGCAGATTCTTGATCGTGGAGATGTTCAGCCCGCTCGTGCCGACGTCGAGCGTACCGTCCTGCAGATGACCGGCGATGCGAGAGATCTGCCCGGGCAGTTCGGCGATCTGCGGTGCAGTCGCTGCCGCGTAGAGCGTCATCTCGTGTCGGTCGACTCCCAGTCCCCCGACTTCCCGAAGCAATGTCTTCCCGTTGTCCGTGACCAATGCCAACAGGTTGAGCTCCGGCACGAGGCGAGTGATTGACCCTTCGAGCGTGCTGATAGCACGGAAAGCTGTCGCTACCGAAGCCGGCATCGGGAACCCGAAGTCGACGACGAAGTCGATGAGCTCCCCGAACAATGCCGCGGAGGTGGAGCCCGGAGCACCGTCTCCGTACTTCAGCATGATCTGCCCGATCTCACGCTGCAGCTCCCGGAGATTCACCTCGCTCGGCGTTCCGAGGAGCTCGAGGATTGCGGCGGTTGCCGCTTGTGAGTTCTGCGAATCGAAGGCCATGAGCAGCAAGGCGATCGCTCGGCGGTCGCGTTTGTCGATGCGTCCGACGGCACCGAAGTCAACGAGGCCGGCGCGGCCCGCGCCCGAAACGACGATGTTTCCAGGGTGAAGGTCGGCATGGAAGATGCCCTTTCCGAGCACCTGGCGGACGACCATCAGGAAGAGGTCCTGGGCGATCTCTCTGCGCGCGATTTCGGAAAGGTGGTCGACCACCTCGGCGCCGTGGGACAGAGGCGAACCCTCGACAAGGTCCATGACGATGACGAACTGGCCGGAGAGTTCCTTGTACACGTGAGGGATATGGACGACCGAGTCGGTTTTCGTCGTCGAACGCCCGGTCTCGTCGGCGAGGCGGAGGGCTTCGATGTGGGCGAGCTCGCCGCGATAGTCGAGTTCGCCTTGGAGGGAGTCGACGAAGCTGCGGGCGAGCTTGGCGATGCCGATCTTCTTCGCCCAGTCGGTGGTGCGATCGAGGCGGTCGGCCAGGGTGAGGACGATATCGCAGTCCGCGCGGACCTGTTTGCGGATCTTCGGCCGCTGCACCTTGACCGCGACCACGCGTCCTTCCCAGGTGACGGCGCGATGGACCTGGGCGACGGAGGCACCTGCGAAGGGTTTCTCATCGAACTCGGCGAACATCTCGGCGACGGGACGGCCCCATGCGGTCTCGAGTTGGTCCTTCACCTCGGCGAAGGGAACGGGCTTCACCCCGGCCTGGAGGGTGGAGAACTCCTCGACGAACTCGTGCGGGATCATGTCACCGCGGGTGGCGATGAACTGGCCGAGCTTGATGAACGTGACCCCCGAGGCGGCCAGCGCGTCACGGGTGGTGGCGGCGATCTCTCGGAGGGAGACGCGCAGGGTCGGGATTCGGGGACGGAGGTAGCGGGAGAGGCCAAATTTGATGAGGATCTTCTGGATCTGAGCAAGGCGGTTGACGCGGCGGTACCAGGTGGGGATCTTCGGTGCGTTGCGGATGAGTGAGCTCAGCGTGCCCGAGGGCATGATGAGTTCGATCGCCAGGAGGACGAACATCTGGATGACGATGAACCAGGCGAAGAGCAGCAGGAAGACCATGATGGCGGGGAAGCTCATCGACAGGTTCGGGTATTGATCGGATTCGGAGATGCCGAGGAGTTTGTACGCCTGGAGGGTGATGGGCCAGATGGAGAGGCCCATGATGAGGGAGACGATGGTGTTGCGGGCGGCTCCGGTGCCGGTGAGCATCATCCGACGGACGAGGAATCCGACGATGAGCGCGCTGAGGACGCCCAGTCCGATGGTGTAGAGGATCGTCACCCGTCAGCCCTTCCGTCGACTTTGTCCTACGCGTTCACCAGCCTAGTTGATTAGGGAGTAGGTTCGATTGAGAGTTTGCGGTGGATCGGAATAGCTCTCTTCAGATCACGCACCGACAGCGATATCATAATAGTGATATCAAAGGAGGAGCCGTGGAACAGATTCTTATTCGTAATCTGCCGGAGGGCACCAAAGCCATATTGCGCAGACGAGCAGCTGCTCATAACTCGAGCATCGAGGCAGAAGCCAGGGAAGCTCTTGCCGTTGGCATTGCGGCCGAGGAACCGACACTCGTCGACCTCATCTCGATGAGCACCGATACTCAGGTCGAGTTCGAGCCGAAGCGCCTTGGCCTGAAGGCACGTAGCGCAGAGCTATGAACTTCCTTCTTGACACGAACGTCGTCTCAGCTCTGCGAGTCCGGGGTCGAAATCCGGAAGTCGAAGAGTGGTCCAGTTCGATACCCGCACAAGCCCAGTATGTTTCTGCCTTGACCATTTCCGAGATCGAGCGTGGTGTAGCGGCGAAGGAACGCACGGACTCACAGCAAGGCAAGATTTTGCGAATGTGGTTCGAGGACATGTTGCTTCCTGGCTTCGCGGGACGCATTCTCCCCTTCGACCTGCCTGCCGCCCGTGCGCTGGGCTCGTTCCGCGTGCCCGAGTATGCCCCGCTCGACGACGCACTCATTGCTTCGATCGCCATTGCCCACCACATGACTGTCGCTACCCGCAATACTAAGCATTTCGAAGCGCTGGACGGAGTGCAATTAGTAAATCCGTGGTCGGGCTATTCCAGCTGATCCCAGCCTTGTTCGCACAACACAAAAGCCCTGTTGAACGGTGGACTATTCGCCATCCGTTCAACAGGGCCTTTTTAAGTTCGGGCCTAGCCCGCTACGGTACTACTCCGGCCGGTGCTCGGCCATGACCTTCTCGAACAGCTCGTCGCCGAGCTTGTCGTAGTTAGCGTCCTCCGGGTACCACTCATCGAGTGAGGGGAAGCCGCCCTTGTCGTCGTAGCCGAGCTCGGACACGGACTTTGCCCACTCGGTTCCAGCATCTTTCAGCGTCTTCGGCGCATCCGGAACCGAAGCCTTCTCCGCAGTCTTGTCCGACAGGGTCTTCGCGTACTTCGCCATCTGTTTCTGCACGTCATCATCGAACGGCTGCACCGAACCGTCGTTGTCCTTCGCCTGCTCGACGGCCTGAGCCTTCGCACCGATGACGACCTCCATCATCGTGCTAAACGTCGTCGACATCGAGTCGAAGATGACCTGCTGGTAAGCCACCGGCAGGTCCGAATACTTCTTTCCCGCCGTGATAGCACCGGCCGAGCGAGCAATGCCCGCGTCCGAAGCCACACCGATGTTCGGGGCCACCTCGAAGGTGCCGGCTTCGACGTTCGGTGCCAACTGGCCGAGGTCGCAGTCGACGGTTCCGCGCTGCAGGGCCTCATAGGTCTCGGGGAACGACAGCGACACCGGAGTCGCACCCAGGTCGGTCACCTGCTTGCCGGCCGCAGCTGAACCGACGCGCACCTGCTTGCCCTTCCAGTCATCCAGCGAGGTCATCGGCTTCGAGCACATCGTCGAATACCCACCCGCGGCGAGCATCGGGATCAGCGGGACGAGGTTCTTCTCCTCGAACTCCTCGAGCACTTCGGGTGTCTCCCACGCAGCTTGCACACCAGCGGCATTCGCCGCCAGGTCACTGGCCACCGGCGACGACGGCAACGTCGACATGGCCGTGCCGATCGCATCGAAGGCCGGGTACTCGGCAGGGGTGTAGGAAGGCAGAGTGAACGCGAGATCGACTCGGCCATCGGCCAGGGCGTCATCGACGTCTTCGTAGCTGGCGATCGCCTGGCCCCATACGATGTCGACGGTGATCTTCCCTCCAGAGCGTTCCTCGATGGCCTTCTTCACGTCAAGGCCGTTCGGCGCGAGGATCGACTTCTCCGACATCGCCGAAGGCTGGAACTTGATCGTCACCGGGTCAAGGTCGGCCAGAGCCTCATCGATTTCATCCTGGGAAGCGTCATAGGCGAAGCCCTCCCCCGCGGAGTCGCCCGAACCTGATCCGTCGCCGCCGACGGAACCGGCGCACCCGGCCAACAGTGCCAGCGATGCGACCGCCGCGATGACCTGAGTGGGGCGGGCTGCCGTGCGGATGCGCTTCATGGGACTCCTTTGAGCGAAGGCTGAGAATTACCTTAAATTCTATGCCTGAATAAGGTCACCCTCATCATGAGTCCGCTCACACCCTGCGGCAGCCACCCGAACGACACGGGGCACGGGTGGGTGGGCCGCCTCGGCGAGAATTATCCGGACATTCCTCCGCTCGTGCGGCTGATGAGGTCGGGCAGCCATTCGGTCATTCCGGGCACGGCGACCATGAGGATGAGGAAGATGACACCGACGGGCAGGAACCACAGCAGGGAGATGAAGATGTCGCGCAGTGTGACCGTGGCGCCGAGGTTGACCTCGGGGTTCTTCGCGATCGAGTGGACGATATAGGGGATGATGCCGACCGGCGGGGTGACCATGGCGAACTCGCCGAGGAGGACGACGAAGACTCCGAACCACAGCGGGCTCACGCCCATCGTTTCGAGGGTGGGCAGGAGGATCGGGATGGTCAGCAGCATCATCGACAGGGTGTCGAAGAACATGCCCATGACGATGTAGAGGACGATGAGGACGAGCAGGAATCCGATCCGCGACAGTCCGAGGTCCGTGATGAAGCTGGTGAGGATGGGGGCGAGTCCGGTGATGGCGAGCAGGCTCGTGAGCATGGTCGCGCCGATCATGATGAAGAAGATCGCCGAGGTGGCCGCCACCGTATCCATGGCCGAATCCGCGACCTTCCGCCACGGTTGTTCGCCCCGTTTCTCCCACACGCACAGCAGGAGTGAGCAGAGCGCGGCGGCGGCTCCTGCCTCGGTGGGGGTGAAGATGCCGGAGAACATGCCGCCGAAGAGCACGACGAGGATGATCGCGAAGCCCCAGACGCCGGTCAGGGAGGTGAGGCGGTCGCGCCAGGTGGTCGTGGGGCGGGTGGAGCTTGGTGTATCTGCTGTGTCTGTTGTGTTCTGGGCGTTCTGGCCGCGGCCGACGAGTTTCGGTGAGGCGACGCCGATGGCGAAGATGAAGGCGCCGAAGCACAACGCGAGCAGGATTCCGGGGACGGCTCCGGCCATGAGCGCGGGACCGACGGGGACAGAGGCGATGCCGGCGTAGACGACCATGAGGATCGAAGGTGGGATGAGATTGCCGGTCATGCCGGAGACCATGATCGTGCCGACGGCCATACGGCGGTCGTAGCCGGCTTTGAGCATTTCGGGAATGCCGGCACGGCCGAGGGCGTAGGTCATACCGATGGTCGAGCCGGTCACAGCCGACAGTCCTGCACCGGCGAAGGTGGTGCCTATGCCGATCCCTCCGGGCAGCCAGCTGAACCAGTGGTCGGCGACGCGGTAGACCTTGCCGGAGAGTCCGGATTGGGTGAGCAGCATGCCCATGAAGATGAACATGGGGAGCACGCTCATCGACCAGTCAGAGACGGCGCTGAATGGGGCGGTGGAGAGGATGTTCATCGTCGCCGGAATGCCGGATACGGCGTAGACGCCGATGATCGACGGCACGGACAGCGCGATCGCCACGGGCACGGAGAGGAAGAGGAGGACGAGCATCATTCCGATGCACCAGGCTCCCCCGATGGCTGCGGACGGGCTGGTGAAGAGACCGACGAGGCAGACGGCGACAAGGCCGAACCCGATCGTCAGCGCGAGTGCGCCGGGGCGTTGGCGACGAGACCCTGCGGGGAAGAGCGAGTGCCCGCTTGGGGTACTAGCGTCGGGCCCGGCATCAGGCATGGCGGCACCCGTGGTGTCGGTGGTGGTGTGTGTCGGTGGCTTCGGCTGGCTCATCAGTAGGTGCGGTTCTCCAGGTCGGGCTCGGCCGGTTCGCCGGTGACGAGGTCGAGGTCGGGCTGGCCTGTGCGGATGATGACGACGGCGTCGAGGATGAAGAGCACGGCGAGCAGCACGAAGACGATGGGCACGAGGTAGTACACGGGCCAGGTGATGATGTCCGAGACATCGGCGGTCGATCCGATCGCCGTGTTATCCAGAGCTTTCATCAGCCCGAACCAGGCGAAGGCCAGTGACACGAGTGCGCCGAGGATGGCGGCGAAGACCTTGAACACCGCGGCGGTCGCGGGCTTGGCCCGGTCGACGGCGATCGTCACGGTGATGTGTTCCTTTTGCAGCTGCGCAGCCGGAATGCCGAGCAGCGCCACGATCGGCAAATACCAATATTCGACGATCTCGTTCGTGCCGTAGATCGGGGCGTCGAAGAGAGACCGAGCCAGGGCATGGGTGACGATGTGGAGCATCATGACGATGATCGCCGTGGCCGTGGTGATGGTCAGCCATTTGTCGAGGATTCGGCTGAACGTGAGCATCAGTTCTCGCCTCCCGTCGTTGTCACTGTCATGTCGTCGGCGGTGCGAAGGGCGGTGAGCAGGTCTTCGACTTCGGCCGAGGCTGCGAGCCCGTCGGGGATCATGGCGGTGACGCGGCGGGCGCCGGCTTCGACGACGGTGATCGAGTCGATCCCAGCCACGCGTGAGTAGCGACGGGCGCTGCGCGGCAGCAGGGCGACGCCGAGGCCATTGGAGACCAAGGACTGGATGGCGCCGGGGTTGTCGGTGATGTGGCGGGTGCGGGGTTCGAAGCCGGCTCGCCGGCACAGGCGTTCGGCAGTGGATCGGCAACGCACGCAGCCCATGATCCAGGGAAGGTCGGCGACATCGGTGAGGCGGCGAACCTGTCCCGCACGGTTCCAGCGTTCGGGGACGAGCAGGTCGAGGTGGTCGGTGCCGAGGTCGACGGTGACGTGACCGGTCATCTCTGGTGGCGCTTCTTCTTCGTGGTGGAAGAGGAAGGCGATGTCGACGGCGCCGTCGTCGAGCATGGCCATGGCTTCGGGCGGTTCCGCCTCGGCGACTTCATAGGAGTGGTGCTGCGGTGTCTCGGATCCGGCGTCGGCTTCGAGGCGGCCGAGTGCTGCGGCCAGTGGTCCGATGACGAAGGAGGGGAATCCTGCCAGCCGGACATTGCGTCCGCCGAGTCCGAAGGCCTTCGCGAGGTCACCACGCAGTCCCGTCACAGAGGCGGCCACTTCGTTCGCGCGGATCCGCGCAAGTTGGCCGGCGGTGGTGAGTTTGATGCCGCGGGGCGTGCGGTCGAAGAGAGTGACGCCGAGATCTTTTTCGAGTGCGGTCATGTGTTGGGACAGGGCAGGTTGGGACCAGCCGAGCTCGCGAGCGGCGGCGCCGATGCTGCCGGCCACGGCGATGGCGCCGAAGATGAGGAGGCGTTTGGGCTCGCCGACGTCGAGCGCCTGTTCGAAGAGATTGCCCATAAGCCCAGCTTATGCCAGAGCAGAGCGAACTGGGTCTACCGGAGGCAGATGAGACGCACCACACTGGAAGTGAACGTCGTGAAATCACTGCTGAGTTGAGGAGTCGGAGTATGCGCAGGATCGGTCTGTTGGGCGGAATGAGCTGGCATTCGAGCATCGAGTACTACACGAAGATCAATGATGCCGTGGCCAAAAAGCTCGGCGGTCATCATTCCGCGCAGATCCTCCTCGACTCGTGCGACTTCGCGGACATCCGGGAGCTGCAGGAGGCCAACGATTGGGCAGGTAATGATGCATCCCTGACGGCGACGGCGCAGCGTTTAGTCGATGGCGGCGCCGAAGCTGTCGCGATTGCCACCAATCTCATGCACAAGTGCGCCCCGGCGATCGAGGCGCAGGTCGATGCACCTCTCATTCACATGGTCGATTCGATCGCGACTATGGCGAAGCGCCAGGGCTATTCGACAGTGGCTGTTCTGGGCACGCGGTGGACGATGCTCGAAGACTTCTACACCGGCCAGCTCGAAGCACAGGGCATCAAGACATTGGTTCCCGATGAGGAGACGTGCGTCGAGGTCGATCAGATCATCTGGGATGAACTCACCCAAGGGAAGTTCACCGATGCCTCCCGAGCCCGCTACGTCGAAATCATGAACGACCTCAAGACTCGTGGCGCTGACGCTGTGGCCCTGTCGTGCACCGAGATCGGCCTGCTAGTCCCACCGGAGACCGCTCCCCTACCGGCCCTCGACTCGGTCGATGCTCATGTTGCCGCAATCGTCGAGTGGATAATGGCGGACGAGCCTGTAACCATCCGGCATTGAACATCGGAGACTGCGACGATCGGAACGGTGATCGCCACGAGCCAAAACGCATCGGTCAACAACGGTGCGCCTTCAAATGGAGTGTCCGACGCTACCCCGCCGGCTGGCTTCGGCCGCCCTGACCTGACCGCCTTCGCGTCTTATCCCAATCGACTCTGATCGGGTCTGCTGATCCTCTCGACGAGAACGCAGCGACATCACAGCCACCCAACCCCGACCGTCCGGGAAGCCGGGACACGTCACATGGCTTGTGCTGCGGGCGTGTCGAGTGGGTCGTCCAGGGGCGACGCAGGAGCGTCGACGCGACGTGCTGAGAGCTGGTTCCAGTCGAGCACTAGCACACCGGCTACAGGCATGGCGATAGGTCAGGAACGGCGTCGCTCCCTACGCAGGAGGGAGCGCAGAGTCTCGGCGTTCGCGTAGCCGACCCGTAGCGCGATCGCGGCGGAGGTGAGGTCCGTGGTTGCTGAGAGGTGCCGAGCTCGTTCGATGCGAAGCCGTTGGACGAAGCCGAGCGGAGTGAGGTTGAGCGCCGCACGGACTCGTCGTTCGAGGGTGCGCCGGCTGGTGCCGAGCGACTGCGCGACGAAGGCGACGTTGAACGGTTCGTCCAGGCGGGCGCGCACGAAGCGTTCGAACTCGACGACGATCGGGTCCTCGTGCCGGAGATGTTCGTAGGCGACGAAGGCCGCCTGCGACGGGCGCTCGTCGATGATGAGGAGCTTGGCGACGTGTTGGGCCAGGTCGGGGCTGATCGATCGCACGAGTGAGAGCGCGAGGTCGATGTGAGCGAACGCGGCGCCGGCGGTGACGAGGTTCCCGTCGACCACGACCATGGTGTCGAGATCGAGGGCGACGGTCGGATAGCGCTTCAGGAACTCCGGCCCCAGGAACCAGCTGGTCGTCGCCCGCCGATGATGCATCCGTCCGGTCTCGGCGACAGCGAACACGCCGGTGCACGCCGCGGCGATCCGGGTGGTCGCCTCGTCGAGGCGTCCGAGAGAGGCGATGACCGACCGAGTATCTCGGCTCTGGAGGGCGTCGTTGGTAGCGGCGGCCGTAAGGGTTCCAAGCGCAGGGACGACGACCACGTCGAATTCTGCGGACTCCGACAGCGGGTGGTCCACCGACAGGGTCATCGATGCCGTCGTGGTCACTCGCCGTTTCGGTCCGAGGATGGCGAGTTCGATCGGGTCGATCCGCGGGTCGACATCGCCGCGGGCTCCCTCGGCCACCCGCACGATGTCGATGATCGACGCGATAGCCGAACCGAAGCAGCCGTCAATCGCGATCAGTCCAATACGCATGACGTAAACAATAGCAATACTGCCGTATACGCCACTCCCCACCGGCCCTTGCTCGTCATAAGCTGAACTCGTCACGCGAAGAATCACGACTTCAAGGAGAGTCCCTCATGTCAACACCCGCATCACTTCCGTACGCCTTCGTCGCCAAGATCGTCGCGGCCGATGGACAGCACGACGCGCTCGCCGATCTGCTCGCCGGCGCTGTCGAACTCGCCAACGAAGAAGTAGGAACGATTGTCTGGTTCGCGGTCAGGACCGACGCCGACACCTTCTGGATCTTCGATGCATTCCCCGACGAGGCCGCTCGCGACGCCCACGCCAACGGCGCCATCGTCGCAGCCCTGACGGCCAACGAGCACCTCCTCAGCGCAGCACCCGAGATCCTGGCGGCCGACGTCCTCGCGTCCAAGCTCCCGTAGGCCGCCAACGCACGAGACGATCGCGCCCCGCCGAGCCGTCGCCAGGTCGCGACGCAACGCCATGCTGCGTTGCCGAGCGGTGCGAGGCCTATCGGCACACGGACAGGATGGCGGCCGCGAGCGCTCAGCCGGCGAGGGGGGGCATCGCAGAGGAGAGCGACGTCGGTGTCGGGCAGAGCCGTGAGGCCAGCGCATCGCTCGACCACCAGAACAGAACAGCCCCTGCCCTGCGTTTCCGCAGGTCAGGGGCTTTTCGCCGGAGCCGCCTGTCGGAATCGAACCGACGACCTAATCACGTCGGCTTTGCGTCTATCGCTTGATGCGTCCACTGGGCGAACGAGCCGCTGACCTGCGCAAACGCCGAGCGTGGGGACGCCGCCATCCGGTGGTGACCGACGACGACCGACCAGTACCGACCGTTTCACCGGAGCTTGCGGCGGCGTCGAAGCCGAGCAAGCTCCATTCCTTTAGCTCACCGAGCCCTCCTCCTCGCCGGTCCCGTCGTCGAAGACGTTTCAGGGGTCTTCTCAGATGACGGTGTAGGTCGGCCGGGCGCGTCGGTCCGCAGATAGACGTCGAGGTCTCCCGACAACGGAGGTTCCTACGCCATCCATCCGAAAGACCTCGACGTGTCCGACGCTACCCCGCCGGCCGGCTTCGGCCGCCTTGACCTGACCGCCTTCGCTCGACTCGACGGCCTCTGTCTGAGCGTGACTGGACAACGACTTGAACCGGATCGTGCGGTCCTCGCGTGCCGCGTGGTGGAACCAGATCAGTGGTGCCGAGGGTGCGGCAGCGAAAGCGCTGCTCGTGACACCGTGATCCGGCGGTTGGCCCACGAGCCGCTGGTCTGGCGACCGACCGTGCTGGCAGTTGTAGTGCGCCGCTACCGCTGTGCCGACTGCGGACACGTGTGGCGCCGAACACCTGCGCGGCTCCGCACTCGGGTTCCGAAACCTGACTAACTACATCGCCCGGAGCCTTCACATGCCCGGAGCGACCCTAATCGTTTCCAACCATTCACGCCAACGGCCGAGCCGGACCGCATCCGCATGGGGCCCGACTCTATGCCCAGCCCAAATCTGATTCGTCTCTTCCCCGCGCTGCACGCTGTCGTGAAGGTCACGCCCGTCAACGAGTTCGCTCACTCGCCGAATCCCGTGGAGCGCGTTGACGAGCCATGCTTCGTGCTCGATAAGCTCCTCGGGGCGCACTCGCCGCAACTCGATCGGAACCGAGCGAGCGCGAGCCTCCTCGAGGATCACCGCCGAGGTGACTCCCGGCAGCGCTCCCAACTCCGGATCCGGTGCGCAGAGGGTCTCTTCGTCCCACCACAGCAGGCTCGTCGTTGCTCCCTCGATGACGTACCCGTCCCCATTGATGAGCAATACCTCGTCACAGCTGTACTGCTCACCGGCGTCCTCCCGCACACGCTCAAGCAATACGATGTCCGGGCCTTTCCGATTCGGAGTGATTCGCGGGTCGGAATATGGCGGGATGAGAACCTTCAACTGCTGCGTCCGAGTAGGTGCTGGTCGCAACCGGAATGCCAACTCACGTTCGGCGTCAGGAGAAACGTCGAGGACATCTACGCGCGGGAACCACTCCCCCTTCGCCGGGATCTTCTCGACCACTGCCGCCCAAAAATCGTCGGTGATCGCATCACCCATCCCCACCTGCGCAGCAGCATCACCGAACCGTGTCCGATGGAGGTCGAACGCTCGTACCCGCCCGTCTTCAACAAGCCACGAATCGGCGGCCATCAGCTTCGATGAGCTGAAGTCCGTCGTAGGCTCCTCGAAACGGTGATCCTGTTGATTCCACAGCCACACGTTCACCGCTCAACTCCACCCGAGTATTCGGCCACAGCGGTATCGGTCGGTCCGGCCTCCTCGGCGGGGATCATGGTGTGGGCGTCAACATCGCCTATCTGCTCAGTCGAATGGATATGTGTCCTCAGTTCGGACGGGTCGTTCACATGAACGACAACCTCGCCGGGGAGCTCCACTCCACCGAGCAGCCTCAGCACCGGAGCCGCCTTCACCACTGTCTCCTCGTACTCCTCCTCGGAATCCGAGAGCGCAACGATCGCTCCGCCGACCCCGTAACTCAGAGTCTCACCCTGAACGACGAGCGTGCGGATGACGACGCTGAGATCGACGGCACCGCCGAGCGAGAAATACCCGACTGCTCCGCTGTACACCCCACGCGGGCCGGCCTCGAGCTCTTCGATGGTCGTCATCGTCCGCAGCTTCGGCGCCCCAGTCATCGACCCTGGTGGGAACGCCGCCCGCACACACGCCACCGGGCTAGCATCCTCGGCCAAGCGTGAACTGACCGTCGAGACCATCTGATGCACCGTCGCATACGACTCGATCCCGAACAACTTGTCCACCTGCACCGATCCCAGCTCGGCCGTGCGCCCGAGGTCGTGCCGGACGAGATCGACGATCATGAGATTTTCCGACCGATCCTTCACCGAGGCGGCCAGCTCAGCCTTGATCGCCTCGTCTTCTGCCTGGTTCGCTCCCCTGGGCCGAGTACCCTTGATCGGCTTCGACTCCACCCGGCCGTCTGCGCCAATCCGCAGAAACCGCTCAGGTGAGGTGCTGAGAATCACCGCCTCTCGCGTGCGGATGAACGCCCCGAACGGCGTCGGATTGTCCTCACGCAGCCGCAGATACATCTCCAGTGGTGACGCATGCGGATCGACGGCGCATTCGAGCATGTTCGTCAGGCAGACTTCGTAGGTCTCGCCATCGGTGATCTTCTCTTGCACTTGATCGATGAGGTCGAGGTACTCACGCCGATTGTGCCGTGCCACGAGGTTTGGATCGCGGCGTTTCGCCGGGGTTGAGGTGTCTGCCTTCGACGAGGTGGCCCGCCGTTGGTCAGTACCACTGATTTCCTCGGCGGGGACCGATGCGATCCGTGCGCGTGTCTGGTCAAACCAGTCCTGGTTTGTTGCGTGGCCAGTTGGGTCGTCGTCACGACGCAGTGCCAGAAGGTGAATGCTATTGGTGTCATGGTCGATGACAAGTGCGCGATCAAGGAACATCATGACGGCGTCAGGCAGGTCGGATTCGTGCTGGTTCGGCGAGCCGACCTCGATCTTGAGCTCGTAGCCGAGGTAACCGACCCACCCAAGGCGGAAATCGAATGGCAGATCGTGGCTTAAGGCGCTCAAGCCGGGAAAAGTGGATTTGATGCCTTGCGCTTCTGTTCTTTCGCCGGTCACCGCAACGGTCGCGTTTGCGAGTTCGGCTTCGAGCCAGTCAAAGAATCCGGACGACTCAGTCACACTCTCTGACTCGTCACCGGCCGAACGCACTTCGACTACCCCTTCCGGCACAGAGCCAGTCGCTACTCTGCTCAGCGGACCGGACGGCGCACCCATGATCGAGAACCGGGACGAGTCATTGCCTGGTAAATTCCCGTCGAGCCAAACGGCCTCAGGTTCGTCTCCGAAGAGTTCGATGAAGAGCTGTGCGTCGGAGACCTTTTGTGGGAGCAGATCGAAGTCGAGAACGTAGTGGTGCCGAGGGGCAGGTGGACCGGTAGTCACCTGGTGTGGATCGGGTACTACGCACGTCCCCGCGGGGAAGTCGGTTTCGAAGGCCGAATCCTTGCCAACCCAATCCTCGCCAGCCGGTAGGTCATTCTTGTGATCCCGCAGGTTCCACGCCTCAGTCAAGTAGGCGAAGTTCCGAAGCAGAGTTCGTGACTCGTCGGAGGCGATCGATTCCGGGTGGAACTGGACTCCCCACTGAGGTTTAGTTCGATGCCGCAGCGCCTGGATGACTCCGTCGTCGGACCATGCGGTCGATTCTAAGCAAGAGGCCACGTCGGCAACTGCAAGCGAGTGATAACGCACCGCCGAGAACGGCGAGGGAATCCCAGCGAACAGCTCGGTACCTGTATGGCTGATCTGGGAGACCCGACCATGCCGGGGCTCTGGCGCGTGGGCCACGGTTCCCCCGTGCACATGAGCGATTCCTTGATGACCGAGGCACACGCCGAGCACGGGTATCGGCGAATGCTCGATCACTTCGGAGCAGATGCCGAAGTCGGCCGGTCGCTCCGGAGTTCCCGGTCCTGGGGAGATGAGGACATTGTCGAACTCGTCGAGCACGCTCAGCTCGAACTCGGCCCAATCATTGGTCACAAGTGTCGGAGCGCACCCGTTGACCTCGGCAAGGAGATGGAAGAGATTGAACGTGAACGAATCGGCATTGTCGATGAGCAGAGTGCGAATCACAGTGGTCTCCTCACCGAAAGCGACTGGTGTGCCGGCCACCGTATAGAGAGTGCAACCTCATTCGACAGCGGCGCGAATCGAGGCACAAGCCTGACTAATCAGCTGAGATGCGCTGTTCAAACAATCCAAACTGCCACGCACCAGTTCTCTAACCATTCGCAGAGAATGGACGGTCACGAGTAAGTTCGAAGATCGCAAGCTCGACTTGGCTACGAGTTCGACCGAAAGGAGCTCCCCAACGGTCTAGCAGAGACAAGTAAATCTCGTAACCCTTAGTCCGATCAACTCGGAATCCGACCAGCTCATCGGCGGGCACGTTCGCGACAATCCAGTCTCGTACGCGCTTATCGAGGATCGGTGCAACGCGTTCGTCATCGATCGACTCTGCCATCGAGGTGAACGACATCCATTTGGTAAAGAATGCACCGCCGAGATACTTAATATGGCCCTGGTTGTTCAAGTAGTAGAAGGCATCGACGGGTTTCTCGGAACGAGCTAGTTGCGCGCCTTCGATCAGATGGTCTCGAATCGACTCGATGATTGGAGAGTCGGAGTTCGACCGCGTACGCTCACCAGTCAAAATGCTGCGTGTCCGAAAGGGACCGTATCCTCCGGGGCCGCCCCAAATCATTACCGGCACAAAAGCGCCAAGGACTCTATCCCTGACGAGATTCTCTTGGACCACTTCGCGAATAACTCCCCGGCTAAGGACTGTGGGCAATGAGTCCACTGTCTCCCGGGCGTCAGAGACATCGTGGACGACTTTGGCCCATTTCTCTCGATTCCACTCAAAGCCGCGTTGTTTGGGCAATTCAGCAGAGAGTCGGGCTGCCAGTTCAGCTGGTGTACCTACTTCACTCATAATCAAATAACTATCACAGAGAGCCCTGGAGATCCCCGAAGTACAGACTTGATTCAGCCGAGCACGAGCCCGCGGGTCTGAGCCGACAGTCCGCCAGACGCCTCGGCGAGCAACGACTCTTCTGAATCCGCACCGGCGCGAACATACCGTCCGGTGAACGCATCCAATGTCCCCGAGGCCAAAGCCACAGCCAGATCGGTGACCTGCTCGGGTGAGGTCCAATCATCACCCTGGCGGAAATCGTGGACGGGCATCGACTTCGTCATGGCTGTCTCGACGACGCCCGGCGCCATCTCGAAGATACGCAGTCCCTTGTCATGCCCGAAGTGAACGACCGAGTCGGCGATGCGGAACAGTGCTGCCTTCGACGCCGAGTACACTGCATACGCCGGCGTGCCCTTCGCTCCCGATCCCGAGTTGAGGTCAATGATCCGACTGGGACGGCCGGTCGCCTCGGCGCCGGCCATCAGCACCGGTGCAAAGACATTAATCATGAGCGCAACCCCGGTGACGTTCGCGTCGACGACGCCCTTGAGGCTCTCCGGATCGGCATCCCACAGTGGCCCCTCGGTCGACTCGATGCGCCCGGCATTATTGATGAGCACCTGCAGACGCTTCCCCGTCGATTTCTCGAGCTCGGCCACTGAGTCACGCAGCTGGTTCACCACAGTGATGTCATCAGTGCGCAGACCGACACCGGTCACCGTTCCCCCGGTCGCCTCAGCGATCTCTTCAGCCGCAGCTTCCGCCTTCTCTGCCGACGTCGCCGTGACGATCACGTCGTAGCCGGCCTTTGCGAACGCCTCCGAGAGGTGGCGTCCGATTCCGCGGGCACCGCCGGTGATGAGGGCGATCGTCTCCGACGGAACTGCAGTGGCTGTGGGGGTGAGATTCTCGGTCATGCTCTGTGCTCCTCGTGGATAGTCATCGATTCGGATAGGGCAAGGCCCGGTCGAACCACTCTAACGGTCGACCGGGCTCTGCTACGCACTGTTCTCAGCTGCGGACTTCGGCACCGTGACGCTCGGCGGCCAACGCGGTCGCCGCCTCACGCATCGCCGAGGCCTCATCGGCCTTGAGCGTGCGATCCGGGGCGCGGAAGGTCAGGCGGAACGCCAGCGACTTCTTGCCCTCGGGCAGCTGGTCTCCGGTGTAGAGGTCGAAGGTCTCGAGCAGTTCGAGCTCCTCCCCGGCACCTTCACGCAGCGTCGCGGCCAGAGTCTGCGTCGGCAGCTCGGCATCGACGATAAGAGCGACGTCCTGACGCGACACCGGATAGGTCGACAGTGCACCGTCCCAAGCACGCAGGTCATCCTGAGCCAGCAGGGCGTCGAGGTCGATCTCGAATCCGACCGTGCGTGCCGGTAGGCCGAGGTTCTCGCACACCTTCGGGTGCAGCTCACCGGCATGGCCGAGCACCTGACCGTCGGCGAGGACAAACTTCGCCGCACGGCCCGGATGCCACGGGGCGATCTGGTCGGCCTCGACGGTGGCCTCGAGGCCATTGACCGCAGCGATCCGGCGCACGGTGTCGATGACGTCGGTGGCCTCGGCCTTGCGGCCCTTGCCCCAGACTCCGGGAAGCTCCGCATTGCCGGAGAAGATGCCCGCGTAGTGGTAGGGCTGGTGCGGCACCGATGCGTAGATCTTTTCGAGCTCGTCGTCGCTCGGGTGGTATCCGGGCAGGTGACGCGGTCCGGGACCTTCAGGCAGACCCGCCGAGGTGGACACCAGTCCCGCTTCGAACAGCGCGACGTCCTTCGCCCCGCGGCCCTGGTTGCGGACCACGAGGTCGACGAGCGTCGAGAGCAGGTTGGTGCGCATGAGCGGCAGGTCTTCGGACATCGGGTTGGCCAGGCGCACGTGCTTGCGGCGCACGTCATCGGCCTCGAGCCGCAGCTGGTCATCCCGTTTATCGTTCGTGAACGGGTACGACAGCACCTCGGTAAACCCGTCGGCGGCCAGCAGGTTCGAGATCCGGCGACGCGTCTTCTGCGCTACCGTCAGTCCGTTGCCGGCCCGAGCGGCGGGCTGAACGGACGGAATCCGGTCATAGCCGCCGGTGCGGGCGACTTCCTCGATGAGGTCGACGTCGTCGGTGATGTCCGTGCGCCAGCTGGGTACGGTCACCGACACCGTCTCCTCGTCCTTAGTCGACACAGTTGCGCCGATGCCCTCGAGCAGTGAGGTCACCTCGGCGACGGTGTAATCGACACCGACCAAGGAGGCGACACGGGCGACCTTGAGGTCGAGCACCGTCGGTTCGGGAGCCTGCCCGATCTGTGTGGTCGCTGGGCTGAGCGTTCCGCCGCCGAGTTCGACGAGTAGGTCCGCGCAGCGACGTGCGGCCACGGGACCGAGCTTCGGGTCGACGCCGCGTTCGAAGCGACGCGAGGCCTCCGAAGACAGCTTGTGGCGGCGTGAGGTGCGGGCAATAGAGATCGGGTCGAAGTGAGCGGCCTCGATGACGACGTCGGTGGTCTGGTCGTTGACCTCGACGTCGGCGCCGCCCATGACTCCGGCCAGGCCGATGATCTTCCCGCCCTTGCCAGTCTCACCGGCGCTGCGGTCGGTGATGAGCAGATCCTCGGCATCGAGCGTGCGCTCGACATCGTCGAGCGTCGTGAGCTTCTCGCCGGCGGTGGCGCGGCGGACGACGATCTCGTCGCCGAGCAGCGCGGTGTCGTAGGCGTGCAGCGGCTGACCGAGTTCGAGCATGACGTAGTTCGTCACGTCCACGGTCAGGCTGATCGGGCGCATGCCGGCCTGCTGCAGGCGACGCTGCATCCAGAACGGGGTCTTCGCCTGAGGATCAAGCCCGGTGACCTGCAGGGCAGTGAACTGGTCACAGCCGGCCACCTCGTTGATGGGGTTGTTGTCCTCAACCGACACCGGGTAGCCATCGTCGGTGGCCGCATTGGTGGGAGCCACCTCGGCGGATCCGATGTCCGTGAAGGTCTGACCCTTCATCTGCGCGTATTCGCGTCCGATGCCGCGCATCGACAGCTGGTAGCCGCGGTCGGGGGTGACGTTGACGTCGAGGGTGACCTGGTCGAGGCCGAGCAGCGCGATCGCGTCATCGCCGGGCTCACCTGTCAGACCAAGATCCGACAAAACGATGATTCCGGAGTGATCCTCGCCGAGGCCGAGCTCCTTGGCCGAGCAGATCATGCCGTCGGACTTGTGACCGTAGGTCTTGCGAGCAGCGATCTTGAAGTCACCGGGCAGGACGGCTCCGGGCAGGCAGGCGACGATGAGGTCGCCGGGCACGAAGTTGTGCGCACCGCAGATGATGCCGCGGCTCGGGCGCTCCTCGCCGGGCTGTGGGTCCTTCGGATCGTCCTGGGCCTCGTTGTGTTCGGGGCCGACGTCGACGCGGCACCAGTTGACGGTCTTGCCGTTCGAGTGCTCTTCCTTGACGAGTTCGAGCACGCGACCGACGACGAGGGGCCCGGTGATCTCGGGTCCGAAGAAGTCCTCTTCTTCGAGTCCGATGGAGGCGAATTCGGCGGCGAGGGCATGGGGATCGGTCTCGGCTGGGAGATCGACATAGTCGGCCAGCCAGTTCAGTGGGACGCGCATATCAAGCCTTCATTCCGAAACGGGCCGAGAAGCGCACATCGCCTTCGACCATGTCATGCATATCGTTGATTCCTTCGCGCAGCATCAGGGTGCGTTCGATGCCCATGCCGAAGGCGAAGCCCTGGTAGACGTCGGGGTCGATGCCGGCGGCGCGCAGCACGTTGGGGTGGACCATTCCGCAGCCGCCCCATTCGATCCAGCCGGGTCCGCCGACCTTGTTGGGGAACCAGAAGTCCATCTCCGCGCTGGGTTCGGTGAACGGGAAGAAGCTCGGGCGCAGGCGGGTCTTCGACTCGGGGCCGAACATCTCGCGGGCGAAGCCGTCAAGGGTGCCCTGCAGGTTGGCCATGGTCAGGCCCTTGTCGATGGCGACGCCTTCGATCTGGTGGAAGACCGGGGTGTGCGTGGCATCGAGCTCATCGGTGCGGAAGGTCTTGCCCGGGCACACGACGTAGAGCGGCACGCCGCGTTCGAGCAGGGAGCGTGACTGAACCGGTGAGGTGTGGGTGCGCAGGACGAGGCCGGCCTCAGGTGGGTCGACGAAGAACGTGTCCTGCATCTGGCGGGCCGGATGATCGGGCCCGAAGTTGAGCGCATCGAAGTTCAGCCATTCGGATTCGATCTCGGGGCCTTCGGCGACTTCCCAGCCGAGGCCGACGAAGTAGTCCGCGGCCTGTTCCTGGATGAGGCTCAGCGGGTGGCGAGCGCCGAGGCGACGCCGATCGGTGGGCAGGGTGACGTCGATGGCCTCTTCGATGAGCACGGCCGCATCGCGTTCGGCTTCGAGTTCGGCCAGACGTGCGTCGTGGGCCTGCTTGACCTGTCCCCTGGACTTGCCGACGATCTTGCCGGCGGCGGCCTTATCGGCCTTGTCGAGTGAGCCGATGGCTCGGTTGGCGAGCGCCAGCGGGGATTTGTCACCGGTGTGGTCGATCTTCGCCTGCTTGAGCTCGTCGAGAGTCGTCGCATCCGTGAAAGCCTTGAGTGCCGCGTCGACGGCCTGCTTCACGGCCGACTCGTCCAAGGGGTCGAGTTGGTCTGTCATCAATGTCCTTTTGTCCGTACTTGCCCGCAGCTGAGGGGACGTCGTTTCTCTTCGCCTGCCAGTCTATCGTCTCCCCAGGCAGGGCCCTGGTCGGGTCCGCTGGGTGGGTGGGCCGCCTCGGTGACGGTTGTGTGGGGTCGATCATAGGGATCGAGCCGCGTGAGGCGTAGGGTCGGGCACATGACGACACAACGTGCATCAGATGTCATGGTCAGGGCCCTGGAGAACGAGGGCGTCGAGCGGATCTTCGGCATTCCCGGTGAGGAGAACCTCGACTTCGTCGACTCCCTGCGGAATTCATCGATCGAGCTCATCCTCACCCGTCACGAGCAGGCGGCCGCGTTCATGGCCGCCACCTACGGTCGGCTGACGGGCAAGCCCGGTGTGGTGCTCACGACCTTGGGGCCGGGCGCGCTCAACCTGGCGACCGGGGCTGCGTACGCCCACCTCGGCGGGATGCCGGTCATCATGATCACCGGTCAGAAGGGCATCCGCACCGCTGAGCAGGCGGCGTTCCAAATGGTCAATACGGTGGCGACGATGGATCCCCTGACGAAGGTGAGCAAGCAGATCACCTCGGCGGCGATGATCCCGACGATGGTCAGGGAGGCGTTCCGCGCCGCTCAGGCCGAGCGTCCGGGACCGGTGCACCTCGAGCTGCCCGAGGACATCGCCGGGATGCCGGTCGACGGGTTCGAGCTCATCGAACCGCATACGAACAGTCGGCCCGTCGCCGGGGATACGGCGATTGCGAACGCCGCGAACGTCATCAGGGAGGCGAAGAACCCGCTGCTCATGCTCGGTGCGGATGCCTCCCGGGCTTCCTGCAGTGAGGAGCTGTCGCGTTTCGTTGCGGGGATGCGCATCCCCTACGTGACCACGCAGATGGGCAAGGGCTCGGTGACGGGAGCGTCGGATCTGTACATGGGCACGGCGGCCCTGACCTCCGGTGACTACGTCCACGACGCGATCGATGCGGCCGATGTCATTGTCACCATCGGTCACGATACGACGGAGAAGCCGCCGTTCACGATGGATGAGAACGGACCGACCGTCGTGCACATCGGATACCGTCCCGCCATCGTTGAGCAGGTGTATTTCCCGCAGTTCGAGGTCATCGGTGACCTGGGTCCGTCCTTGGACAAGCTCGCCGAGGTGCTCGGCGGTCCCGTGCCCACCGCCGAGGCGCTCCTGCCGATGCGTGATGAGATCCTCATCAAGATCCACGAGGGAGCCGATGAGGATCGGTTCATCCCCCAGCGGATCGTCCAGGAGGTCCGTGATGTCGTGCCGACCGATGGAATCGTGGCCCTGGACAACGGAATGTACAAGATCTGGTTCGCCCGCAACTACCGCACGACCAGGGCGAACACTCTGCTGCTCGACAATGCGCTGGCGACGATGGGCGCCGGATTGCCCTCGGCGATCGGGGCAAAGCTGACCTACCCGGAGCGTCGGGTCATGGCCGTGGTCGGCGACGGCGGGTTCATGATGAACAGCCAGGAGATGGAGACCGCCGTGCGTTTGGGTCTCGATCTCGTTGTCGTCATCCTCGAGGACAACGCCTACGGCATGATCCGGTGGAAGCAGGCCGCGGACGGATTCCCCGACTACGGTCTGACCTACGGCAACCCGGACTTCGTGAAGTACGCGGAGTCGTATGGGGCCACAGGCACCCGCGTCGAGGATGTCGACAGCATCAGCGATGCCCTGGAGAACGCGTTCGAGGTCGGTGGAGTGCACGTCGTGGTCGTGCCCGTCGACTACTCGGAGAACAAGCGCGTGCTGATCGACGAGCTGGGCAAGCGGTGAGGTACTGATTCAGCGTCGCGTCTGGCTCTGACCCGCAAGTTGGTCGATTGATACGGTCACGGCTCTTCACGATTCTGCTGGGGATCTCCACGCTGTGCGCGTGGGGATCCCTCGGCCGGATCATCAAGGCTGCCCTCCGGGACTGGCCGATCAATTCACTCCCCCGGACAGTCCCGAGGGGTAAGCGAACGAAGACTAGCCAGGCCAGTCATTTCGAGGAACCCAGATCCAACCTTCTCTTCGCGTACTCGACTTCAATTCAGTGGGAGCCGGCTCGCATCTGCCCAGATAGGCTTCCAGTGCGATGATGGCGGCAAGCACTGCGTCCAGCGCATTGTCATCGGCGAGGCAGAAGTCTTTGTGCCCATTCCACTCCAAGTTGGGAAATTTCGCGGTTAGGTCGTCGACCAACTGGTGCCGGACTTCAGAATTCTTCTGTCCTTTGTAACCACGATGTTGCAGGCCCCACACTTTCAGCGCTGCCGCAGGATAGACCTCATAGACGACACCTGACCCGTCTCGGGCGACTGAGACGCCCTCTGCCCTCAGGTGTGCCTCAATGCCGGCCCAGCGCATTGCCGCATAAGCAATCCGCTCGGTGGCTACGCTCAATGGCCAGACACCGGCGCAGCGTTGGACGGACCGGTCAGTCTCCCTCAGCGCCAGCCCCCGTCGCCATTCGCGGTCGGTGGCCACCGGCGCGGGCAGATGTCCACTGGCGTGGTCGGACACGAACTCGACGAATCTCTGTGGCCATCCAAGAGGCACGTCGATACCGGTCCGGCCCACCTGAACAATTGCGTCCCGGATTGCGTCATCATCGGCGCCAAGAAGAAGTTCGTCGATTGTCATTTGCGCGTTGAGCGATTCCCCCTCGCCAAAATTGAGTATAGCGAGGCCAGTGCGGTCCGCCTCGGCTGCGAGGTCGACTCCGGCAACCTTCATCCCGACCTTCTTTCCATGTGTATTCACGGGGCTATCGGCCCGCTCCACGGAGGTACCGACGACGGACGCCGTTTGCTGACCAGTGTTATCAGTACGCCGGTGGACGTTCAGAGGACTCGAACGGATAGCGTGCCCGGAAGTCATCAGCGATCTCGCCCATGGTCACAATCTTCACACCGTCGTGCCCGCCGATGTAGTCCAGCAGACGTTCGAGCATGAGCAGCACCTGCGGACGGCCGGATACATCCGGGTGGATCGTGATCGGGAAGATCGCATAGTCGAGTTCGCGGTAGACCCAGTCGAACTGGTCGCGCCACAAGGTCTCGATATCGCGGGGATTGACGAAGCCGTGGCTGTTCGGGCTGCTCTTCACGAACAGCATCGGCGGCAAGTCATCGACGTACCAGTTCGCAGCAATCTCGACGAGGTCGATCTCCTTGCCGTGTTTGAGCGGCTTCATCCAGGTTTCCGGCGACTGCGAATAGTCGATCGGCGTCCATTCGTCTCCGGCGATGGAGTAGTACGGCACGAAATCCTTGTGGCTTTGGCTGTGGTCGTAGTCGAACCCGAATTTCTTCAGCAGCTCAGGCGTGTATGCGCTCAGCTCCCACCATGGGGCGACATAGCCGCGTGGCTGGATGCCGGTGAGGTTCGTGATGAGCTCGACGGACTTCTCCATCACGATGTCTTCCTGACGGTTCGTCATCGCGACGGGATTCTCGTGGCTGTAGCCGTGAGCGCCGATCTCATGTCCGTCGTCGTACACCATCTTGCACTGGTCGGGGAATGTCTCGAGCGAATGGCCGGGGATGAACCAGCTTGCCTTGAGGTCGCGACGTTTGAGCATCTTCAGGAGCCGGGGAACTCCGATTTCGCCGGCGAAGATTCCTCGCTGAATGTCCGAGGGAGAGTCTTGCCCGCCGTAGGAACCGAGCCAGCCCGACACTGCATCGATGTCGATACCGAGTGAAACGAAAATCTCTTTGGCCATTTTGCGCATCCTCCGTCGATTCGAAAGTGAGAACGCGGACTCGCTGCGGGCGAATGCCGCGATGCTGTGAGTCTTTCACCGAAGAGTGATCTGCGCAATAGGTGTCTCACCTGGTCAGGGACCGTGCTTCTCCGTTTGGAGGCTCCCGTGCTCACTCCACGGTGATGCCGAGTTCCGAGGCGAAGAGTTCGGCGAAGAGCATGAGCTGGGTGTCGTCGATGGTCGCTCCGCGCAACGAGTGCACGCCGGAGATCTTGTGCGGTTCCAGTCCCCGGATATCGACGTTGCCGAGGGCGGCGCCTTCGCACTGGAAGACTCCGACGCTGCTTCCCGGAAATGCGACCCGGCTGACCTTCGCTCGGTCGAGGTCGATCTCGTCGATCTTGCAGTCGCGGAACTCGACATCGGTAAGCTTCGACCCGCGCAGGTTGAGGTAGGAGATACGGCAATTGGTGAATCGCACCTTCTCCCACACGCTGTCATAGACAACGCCGGCACCGATCCGTGTTCCAGAGATCGCTGTGTGCAGTAGGTTTCCACGGGACATAGTCCACGTGTCGGCGCGGCAGTCCGTAATCTCCGTGCCGGAGATCCTGGCCCCGGTGAGATCGACCGGCACGTCGACATCGCCGAAATTGACGTTCGACCATCGACCGTCGAGGAACGTCGCTTGGGTGGCATCCACCTCGGCGAGGTCGAGATCGGTGAATTCCATGCCCTCGAGGAATTCCTCGGGATCGATATCCCCGAGGTAACCCTGGGCAAGTTCGCCGAGGTTAATCTTCGGTGGTCGCGGCGTCTCCGTGGTCATGGGCCCACCCTAATCGCTGCCGGTGACATACCCCGTCGTTGCGAGTTCACCCGAACGAAAACACGCCTTGTTATCGTCGGGTGCATGGACTCGCGGCCACGCTCACCCAATGACCGCGATGCACCCTACGCGGTTGCGTTTGCAGCAGGCGGGGTGCTCGCTGTTGTCTACCTCGTGGTCCGTTACCTGCACGCTCAGTACATCGGCTGCGGTGAAGCCGGCTTCCAGTGTGGCGGGGCCATCAATGACCTGTTCTTCGGGTACGGAAGCTGGTTTCTTGGATTTCTTATCGTCCTTGGCTGGGTGGCCACGGCGGTGATTGCACCGTCGGTGCTGAATCAGCTCCGACCGCACACGTCATGGTGGAGACGCGGACTCATCGCCACTGGATTCTGTTTAGCCGTGACCGTTGTGATCATGGTGGTCTACAGCGGAATAGTGACGTATTCGGAATAAGGCTGAGCGATCGACGTCTCCCCCGCTAGACTGCAGGCATGAAGCCACTGACAACGATCCTGTCATTGCCCGTTGCCGATCCTCAGGCCACCGCGAACTTCTACGCCGATGGACTCGGTCTCGAAACCGGCGGTGTGGACGACGGCATCGTCGCCTTCGAACTGCCGAACCTCTCGATCTTCTTCATCACCGCAGACGAATACGGCCAGTACCTCGAGCTCTCAGGCCAGCCCGGTTCGAAGAATCCGGTTCCAGGAGCCAGCATCATCTCGTGCGCCTTCGCCACTAAAGCCGAGATCGATGAGACCCTCGATCGTGCGATCGCCGCCGGTGGATCAGCCGATCCGGGCCAAGATGTCGATGGGTCGTACATGGGCTACTTCGCTGACCCGGACGGATACATCTGGGAGCTCGCCGCCAACGAGCAGACCGCGAAGGCCGCTGCGAACGGCTGAATAGTTTTACGCACCTGTCGGACGGTCACGGAGGGCTTTCGCGCACGATGAGCGCACAGTCGTGCGCGTCTCAGCGGCCACGGGAAGCTGAGACTCCTGCCAACGCCGTTTTCGGGACATCGACGAAACCGAGTCTCTTCACCGCCGAGGTGTAGACGACATACTCTTTGATGAGTGCCACAGGCACCGTCACCGTGATCAGCAGTTGCGGTACCGACGGAGAGGCCCCCGTACCGAAATCGAGTACCCAGAAAATACACGCAACAGCCGAGAAGACGACCACTGACTCGATCGCTTCATTGAGATGATGACTCCGCAGCGTCGCCAGAGACTTCGGCGCATCGGCAGTATCAACCACGCTCGTCTCACCGCCCTGACTACTGCTGTTAATCGACTAGGTTACTTGTCGTCACAGTAGCGCAGATCGCCGCAGAATTGAACCATGCCCGCAGTTCAGCGAGCCAGTCCGGAGCACCTTCCCCAATGCACAGAAGCTGCCCAGCCCCTCACATCCGCTGGTTGCGAGCACTTTCGTAGATGCACACTCCGGCGGCGGTGCCGAGGTTGAGGCTTTCGGCCGAGCCGTAGATCGGGACGGCCACGGATGAGTCGCACAGCTCCAGATCCTCGGCGCTCATCCCCCAAGCTTCGTTGCCGAAGACCCAGGCGGTACGTGCGGTTAGGTCGAGGCCCGTCTCCCAGGGGTGGTGAAGATCGTGGGCTTCGTCGTTCGCGTCGGCGGCGAGCACCTGCAGGCCGCGGGCACGGGCCAGTTCGGTCACCTCGGAGAGTCCGACTCCGGTGACGATGGGAATGTGGAAGAGCGAACCGGCGGTCGACCGCACGACCTTGTCGTTATAGACGTCCACCGACGACGATGTCAGCACGACGGCATCGGCGCCCGCGGCATCGGCCAGGCGAATGATCGTGCCGGCATTGCCCGGATCGCGCACTTGCGACAGGACGACCACGAGCTGCGCTTCCTTGTCGAGCACGGAGGTCAGCTCCACGTCGAGCGCCCTGCACACGGCCACGACGCCTTGTGAGTTCACGGTCGATGCGAGCTCGGTGAGAACCTCGGGGGTGACGATGCTGCACTGCATGCGCCCGTGCTTGGCTGTGGAGACGAACGACGGATGTTCTTCAGCAGCCTCCTCGGTGATGAAGAGCTCAACGATGGAGCCCTTGCGCGCCAGTGCCTCCCGCACGGCCTGTGGACCTTCGACGAGGAATTGCCCCGTGGACTTGCGATCGCGACGCTTGAGCAGCTTCGCGGCGTTCTTGATCCGCTTCGACTGAGGTGAGGAGATGACGTCAGGGAGTTTCATGAAACCGTGTTCTCGATCCGTTGAATGCTGAAG
Organism: Brevibacterium sp. H602; assembly: GCF_051172395.1. Classification (NCBI taxonomy): domain Bacteria; kingdom Bacillati; phylum Actinomycetota; class Actinomycetes; order Micrococcales; family Brevibacteriaceae; genus Brevibacterium; species Brevibacterium sp. H602. The sequence continues at coordinate 74,252 of NZ_JBPIZD010000011.1, forward strand.
TGGAAGAGCTGGGTGCTGAAGAGGCAGAAGCTGAAATGAGGACCAGGCAGGTCCTGGCAGAAAGACCGACGGCCCCGAACCTGCAGTTCGGGGCCGTCGTCGATCACCGAGGCGATCGGTCAGTCACTTATGTGACCGGAGTCTTGAGATGACGCTGCTCAGGCGGCGTCGGTCTTCGCTGCGTTGACGTCAGCAGGAAGAGCTTCCTTGGCGACCTTGACCAGGTGCGCGAAGGTGGCCGAGTCGTTCACGGCGAGCTCGGCGAGCATGCGACGGTCGACCTCGACTCCAGCGGCCTTGAGGCCCTGGATGAAACGGTTGTAGGTCATACCGTTGGCGCGGGCGCCGGCGTTGATGCGCTGGATCCAGAGACGACGGAAGTCGCCCTTGCGCTTGCGACGGTCACGGTAGCTGTAGACCAGCGAGTGGATGACCTGTTCTTTGGCCTTGCGGTACAGGCGCGAGCGCTGTCCGCGGTAGCCGCTTGCCCGGTCGAGGATGACCCGGCGCTTCTTGTGAGCGTTGACCGCTCTCTTCACACGTGCCACGTGTTACTCCTTTGAAAAGTTCGTATCTGCCGGCGGTGCCGGACTCTGGTTCAAGCTGAGACAGCCGATGTCGACTGCCCGTGGGAGATCCCGGAGACTGTCCGGGAAGGAAAGACCCGAAAGGGGTCTCACCTGCCCTTGAGCTTGCCCAGAAGCTTGCGGGCCATGGCGCGGTCGCCGCCGGTGAGTTCCTGGTCGGTGGACACGCGGCGCTTACGAGCCGAGGACTTGCCCTCGAACTTGTGCTGGTTGTTCACGCCTTCACGCATGATCTTGCCACTGCCAGTCACGCGCATGCGCTTCTTGGCGCTGCTGTTCGTCTTCTGCTTCGGCATAGTGCCGTTCTCCTTTGCAATTCGTTGCCCGCGTCAACCGCGGGCAACTACTTCACACGCACAGACCAGGACGGACCTGGAACGCGACGTACTTAATTTCTCACGCGTCCGGGCGAGCTGCGTTCTTCTCTGCAGCGACCCGATCGCGACGGGACTTCACCTCAGCGGACTTGCCCTTGGCATCTGCCGATGCCTTCCGGGCCTCCGCCTTGGCGTCAGACTTTGACTTGTGCGGGGCGATGACCATCACCATGTTGCGTCCGTCGACTCGCGGTGAGGATTCGACGGAGCCAAGATCGGACACATCTTCGGCCAAGCGGTTGAGCAGCTTGATGCCCATCTCGGGACGGGACTGCTCACGTCCGCGGAACATGATCATGACCTTGACCTTGTCGCCGCCTTCGAGGAAGCGGGTGACGTGGCCCTTCTTCGTCTCGTAATCGTGTTCGTCGATCTTGAGACGGAAGCGGATCTCCTTCAGCGCAGTGTTCGCCTGGTTCTTCCGGGCTTCTCTGGCTTTCTGGGCAGATTCATATTTGAATTTTCCGTAGTCCATGAGCTTGGCTACGGGTGGCTTCGCCTGTGGGGCTACCTCGACGAGGTCGAGGCCGGCTTCACCGGCGAGATCGAGTGCCTTGCGAATGGCAACGATACCGACCTGTTCACCATTGGGTCCGACCAACCGGACCTCGGGAACCCGAATCCGGTCATTGATGCGCGTCTCGCTGATGTGTTCACTCCTTTTGCTCAAATGTGGTCGTGACAACGAAAAAGGCTCCCGTTGACACATGCCAAGGGAGCCTGCACACACGAGCAGTACGGTAGACGTACGTTCAGTGAATACACCTCGATCTGCACCCATTCGGACTACGTCCGAAGGACAGATCTTTGGACCCGATCGCTCTTCGCGATCAAGGTGGGAGACAGACTCCGCTTCGCACCAGCTACCAGTGTACTACGCTTCATGACTCTTCGCACATCGAAGCCCTGGTGTGATCGCCGCATTGATTTATATGTCAAGCTTAAGGCATGAGTTCTGAAGAATCTGTTCCCGCCGAGGCGATCGCCGACGTTACGCGCGACATCGCCGAGGTCCCCGCTGTCGAGGTCATCACCTCCAGCGCCGTCCACCTCATGTCCGCTGCCGCCGTCAAGTGCGGCCTGGCCGAGGACACCGCCGAAGGTCGCGGCGCCGACCTCCAGGACCTCGATGAGGCCCGCAAGCTCATCACCGCACTGGCCGGCTTCGTCACCGGTGCTGCTACCGTGATCGGCGACCACCACGCCCGCCCGCTGCGCGATGGACTGCGCAGCCTGCAGCTGGCCTTCCGTGAGGCTTCGGAATACCCCGACGCCCCCGGCGAAGGTCCCGGAGAGAAGTTCACCGGCCCCGTCCGCTGACACTCCCCCGCTGACCACTCACGCAACGGCCCTCGATCATCGATCGGGGGCCGTTGTCATATCCTCATTCGCCGAGGCTGCCGTGCCCTTGCCCGCAGACGTTCACCGATTTACGCGCCGAGGCGGCTGACCACCCCGGACATGAGATCGTCTTCCAGGCGCTCGAATCCCGGCCCGAATTGGCCGAAGCGCAGACCGTTGATCAGCCCGACGATGGCGACCCAGACCGTGATGGTCTCCAAGATCACGGAGTCCTCGTAGTCGAGGCCGAGTTCGTCGAGACCTTGCCGCAGCGGCTCGAGCGTCGCGCTCAGCTCCTGAGCTTCGGCACTCTGCGCGCCCCGGGCCGCGCCAGCTCCGTTGGCCGCCTCGGTGCCGGTCGCTGACTCCGCCACCAAGGACGCCAAGGCGACCATGATGCGTGTTCCCGGCACCACAGTCTCCTCACGGGGAGCCTCATACCCGTCGATCGGAGTGCCGTAGATGAGCGCCCACCGATTCGGATACGTGCGCGACCAGTCAAGCATCGCCAGCGCGAGCACCTGCACGCTCCGCTCCCCAGCCAGAGCCTCATCGACAGCATCGGCGATCTGCGAGAAGGCGTCGCGGATGAGGATCGTCAGCAGTTCGTCCCGGCTCTTCACGTACCGATACACCGCACTGGAGACGACTCCGAGCTCACGGGCGATCGCTCGTAGCGACAGCCCGTCGACGCCCTCGTCATCGATCATGCGATTGCCGATGGCCGTGATCTGCGCTTCCGTCTCGATGCGGGCGCGCTGCCGCGGGGTTTCAGTCATGGCTTCACCTTACGATCCGAGAGCAATGATGACAACAGTGAGCAATGCTCTTGAATTGTCAACGCGTGAGGCCTACGCTGATTCGAGAGAGCACTGCTCTCGTTTATCACTCGGAGGTATCGAAAGGGATCCGTCATGAAAACAGCACTCGTCATCGGCAATGGTCAGATCGGTTCGGAGATCGCGGCTCAGCTCATCGCATCAGGCACAGTCGTCCGCATCGCCACCCGCTCCGGCAGAGGTTCATCCAGCACCTCATCCGGAGCGACCAACACCACCGCCCCGTCGGAAGCCTCGTCCACGGCTGGCACGACGACTGTCAGCGCTCCCACCCACATCAAGGCCGACGCGAGTGATCGCGCTCAGCTGGCCGAGTCCGCTACGGGAGTCGATGCGATCTTCGCCTGCGCACACGCTCCCTATGACAGTCGGAAATGGGAGCAAGTCCTCCCCCGCCTCGATGCGGCGATTCTGGACACCGCCGCGGACCTCGGCATCCCTGTCGTCTTCCCGGAGTCGGTCTACGCCTTCGCCGGACTGCGCACCCCGATCACTGAAACCTCCCCGTTCGCTCCGGTGGAGGATAAGGGACGAATCCGGCAGCGACTCATCGAAGCACGTGACGCTCACTCAGCGACCAGTGCGAGCGTCATCGCGGGCGATCTGCTCGGCAGGACCGCAGAGAAATGGTCGTCGGTGGTGCGGATGTGCATCACCGAACCGATCTCTCACGGGCGCCGGGCCATGGTGCCGGCACGGACAGACGTCCCGCACGGAATCACCGTCATCGCCGATCACGCGGCTGCCATGATCCAGGCGGCTGAGGATCTCAAGAGCGTCCCCGCGGGGACGCATCAGCTGGGGATCGCACCGGCATCAAATCCGACATTGGCCGACATCGCCGACTTCACCGCTGACGTCGTGGGGAAGAAGCACAAGCGTCCGGTCTCAGTCCCGCGTTGGGCGACCCGTGCCATCGGCGCTTTCGAACGCTCCTTCTATGAGCTCAACCAGTTGGCACCGATCTGGTACGAACCCTGCGTCATTGCCTCCAGTGATTTGGCCGAAGCTGTCGGCACAACCGACTGGCGCGAGGGCGTGCGACAGATGCTCTGAGGCATAAACGTCACGAAGTCCTCTGACCTCGGAATTTCGACAGTAGTCCGCAGAACTGCATGGTCGTTTGCTGTTTCTGTCACCGATTGGGTTGGGACTCAGTCATGGAAGTCTTCCGGCTCGGCTGGGATGCGCTTCGCCATGAGACAGAACTTGTTGCCGTCCGGATCCGCGAGAACATGCCAGCTTCCTGACGGCACGACATCAGTCTTCTGCGCACCCAGAGCCACAAGTCTTTCGAGCTCAGCCGAGCTGGGTCTGGGGTTTTGACGATAAGATCGCTGATTCGACTCACCATGGGCAATCGGACCTCACAGACGGATCCCGTTGCCCGGGCCCAACGGCAGGTCGAAGACGAACCAGATGCCCAGCAGCACGGCCCAGGCCAGCCAGAACGGGATGACGAACGGGAACATCCGAGAGATGACCGTGCCCAACCCGGCGTTCGGCTCATACCGGCGGACGAGGCCGAGGAGGACGATCATGTACGGGTTGAGCGGGGTGATGACCTGAGTGGCCGAGTCTCCGACGCGGAAACCGGCTTGGATGAACGCGGGTTCGTAGCCGAGCAGGGCGAAGAGTGGGACGAACACGGCAGCCATGAGGGTCCACATCGACGATCCGGAGACGATGAACAGGTTGAGCACACTGGCCAGGAGCATGAAGCCGATGACCGCGGCGAACCCGGTCAGCCCGATCGCCTCGAGCCCCGACGCACCTGCGACGGCGATCCACGAACCGATTCCCGTCCAGTTGAACAGGGCGATGAACTGGCCGAGGATGAACGCGAGAATGAGGAACGACATCATGTCGATGATCGATTGGCTCATCATCTTCACGAGGTCGTTCATCGACCTCACGGTGTGCACGACGATGCCGTAGACGACGCCCATGAGCATGAAGTAGGCGAAGACGATGAACACGATCGACGACAGCAGCGGGGACTCCGGGAGGAATCCGCCGTCCTCGTTCCGCCAGGGAGACGATGGAAGTAGGAACGCGAAGAGGAAGACTGCGGTGAGGACGAGACCCGAGACGACCGCCCAGATCAGCCCCTTCTTCTCCTCGGGTTCGAGTTCGGCCTTGATCTCGGTGGACGATTCATCGTTCGAAGATTCAGAGGATCCATCTGTTTTCACCGAGGCATCACCGTAGGGGCTGTCGGGTGCCTGGTATTCGCGCGCCAGACCGCTTCCCGAGCCGTTCGCGTATTCGCGGGGCACTCCCTTGCGCACCATGTTCGGTTCGATCAGCCGGTCGATGATGAATCCGGCGATGACGGCCAGCACGATCGACGAGGCGATATTGAAGTAGTAGTTCGACACCGGGTTGACCGCGGTGTAATCGGTGTTCGGCAGGGTCTCCATCACCGAGGTGGTGATCCCGGCGAACAGAGCGTCGAGGCTCGTCGGGACGATCGAGGTCGAATAGCCGGCACCGGTGGCGGCGAACCCGCCGATGAGCCCGGCCATCGGATGCCGTCCTGCCGCTTTGAATACGAGCGCGGCCAAAGGCGGGATGATAACGAACGCCGAGTCGGCCATGATCGACCCGACCACCCCGACGAAGCCGACGGCATACGGCAGCAGCCACTTCGGGCTCTTGCCGAAGGCGATGCGCACGGCCGCGGCGAGCATTCCCGACTTCTCGGCCACACCGACGGCGAGGAGAATCGGCAGCACCGTCGCCAAGGGCGGGAACCCGATGTAGTTGTCGCCCATCGTCGTGGTCAGCCACGACAGGCCCTCCCCGGTGAACAGTCCCTTGATCGCAACGGTCTCGTCGCCGCCGGGAATGGCCACGGTGACATCGGCCATGGCCATCGCCGTGGAGACGAGGCCGGTGATGATGAAGAGCCCGAGGAACAGTGTGAACGGTTCGGGCAGCTTGTTTCCGATGCGTTCGATCCAGTCCAGCGTGCGCTGGCCGAAACCGACTTTCCCATCTGTCGTCGACATGAGCGGTCCTTCTCTTCGATGGATCAGGTCTGGGTGCGGCGGGACGATCTCAGTCGAAGAAGTGCTCGACGTCGATGGCTCCCCCGTCGCGGGTGAACTCTTCGGTCACCTCGGCGGCGAGAGCATCGTCGACGAGGAAGTCCAGTGCGGTGCACGCAAGACCGTAAGCTGCGTCGAGTGCCGCAATTTCGGCGGCCGGGGTCTGCGCTGCCTCGGCGAATTCACGAGTGTGCAAGGCCACCTCGGCGTCGGCGGTCTTGATGAGCGGATGGATGCCGGGAATCCGGTAGGAGACATTGCCGAAGTCCGTGGACGCAGCGATCGATTCGTCGAGCACTCCGGAGGGAAGCGGTTGGCGACCGCGCGCCTGTTCGTGTTCGCCCCAACGGGCGGTCAGCGTCGAATTCGTGCGCACGGGCAGCGACGGCGGATGTTCGTCCCAGTCGACAGTGACGCCGGTGCCGGTCATGAGCGCGGCACCCTTTGCCGCGTCCTCGACCCGGTCGGAGAGCTCTTTGAGCGTCTCAGGGAACTTCGAACGGACGTAGCACTGCACGGTGGCGGTTTCGGTGATGATCGACGGTCTCGTTCCGCCGTCGGTGATGACCGCGTGCAGACGGGAGATCGGCGGCATCTGCTGCCGCATCAGGCCAAGTCCCTGATAGAAGAGGTTCGCCGCGTCGAGGGCGTTGCGCCCCATGAACGGCTGCGCCGAGGCGTGGGCGGCGACCCCCGAATACGTGACCTTGAGCAGGCGGCGTCCCAGCCACACCTGGTCGGCGCAGTCGTAGCCGTAGCCGTGGACCATGATGGCTGCGTCGATTCCGTCGAAGGCACCGGCCCGGGCCATGACCTCTTTGCCCGAATGACCTTCTTCCGCTGGGGTACCCAACAGCACGACGGTGCCCGGCACGGCGTCGGGGTCCTTCTCGTACAAGGCATGGAGGGCCAGGAACGCACCGACTCCGGCGGTGGCGATGATGTTGTGCCCGCACGCATGCCCGATCTCGGGCAGGGCATCGTATTCGGCGAGGATCGCGATCGTGCGACCGTGGCCGGATCCCGTCGTCGCCCGCAGTGTGGTCTTCACACCGTAGAGGCCGGTCTCGACATCGACTCCGTGCTTCTCCAACACCGAGGCGATCGCGGCGACCGAATCGAACTCTTCGAAGGCCGTCTCGGCGAGATCATGGATGGTGTGGAGCAGACTCGTGAGGTCGCCCTCCGCGGCGTCCAGTCCCGCAGCGATGCCGGACCGGCTCGTCACCGGGGCACCGGTGAAGTCAGAGACCCACTCGGCGGCCTGCTCGGCCCGAGCCCGGGTCTGTCTGGCCATCTCGTCGAGGTAGCTGTCGTCCGGTGCGGTCGAGTGGCCGAGGTCACGGATTTCGCTCATGGGTCACAAGCATAGGTGCCCTGCCGATCTGACACGCCCGGAACGGTCAGACTTCGACGAGGCGGATGGCCAGAGAGTCGATCTTCGCGACGAGGTCCTCGTCACCGGCGACAGTTTCCTGGAACCGGCGCACTTCCTCCGGCGGCACATCGGAGTCGACACCGAGTGTGATGCCGAGCTCCGGACCACCGAGGTGGACACTGTTGCTGCCGGGGCTCACACCGATCCGAGCCAGCCACGGGAAGGACTCGGCGATGGCACGCAGACGCTCGGCCACCTCGGCGTCGGCCCAGGACGGAGTCCAGGGCTGGGACTGCACGAACGCGAACATGGCCGGGCGGCGCAGCAGGAACGAGGACTCGGCCCCCGGATCGAGGACGACGAGCTGGGACTCGGCCTCGATCGCCCCGAGGACGAGCCGTTCGGACTCGATCGGCACGGGACGGGCGCCGGAATGCCACGCCGTCAACGGTGGGATTCCGGAGAACCCTGGAGTGCACTCGCGGCCGTCCTCGGCTTGGAGGCGGACCATCGCCATCTCCGAGGAGTTGTCGGCCATGAGCCCGTTCTCTCCGACCTCCTGATCGACGACCATCGGCACGATCGGGGCATAGAGCCTGGCCCCGGACAGTGCCGCGACGACCTGCTGGTGGGCGGCCGGATCCAGGGGTGCATGAGCGACCTGGGTCAGGGCCTCCAACAGGGCCGCATCCGCCAGCCCGGTGTCACCGGAGAACGGGTTGGGTTTGAGATCCCGGCCCTCCCACGCCTGTCCGGCGGAATCCGTCGGGGTATGGGCGTCGCCCGCCTGGGCATCAGACGCGGCGGACCGGGGCTCGTCCGGCCCATGCGGCTGGCCCGACTCGTGAGGGTGGCCCGGATCGTGCGAGTGCGTGCTCACAGACTCACCGTCCTGCGACGTCGAGGGCTTCTTCCAGAGTGAACTTGCCGGCGTAGAGTGCCTTGCCCACGATCGCCGAGTCGACGCCGAAGGGCACGAGCTCACGGAGGGCACGCAGATCGTCGAGGCTCGAGACTCCGCCGGAGGCGACGATCGGAGAGTCCGTCTTCTGCGCGAGATCCTTGAGCAGGTCGACATTGGGGCCCTGCAGGGTGCCGTCCTTGCGCACATCGGTGACGACGTAGCGGGAGCAGCCTGCGGCTTCGAGGGTGGCGAGGACTTCGTAGAGGTCGCCGCCGTCCTCCGTCCAGCCGCGGGCGGCCAGGGTGGTTCCGCGCACGTCGAGGCCGATGGCGACCTGGTCGCCGAAGCGCGAGATCATCTCGGCCGTCCACTCGGGGTTCTCCAGGGCGGCGGTGCCGATGTTGACGCGCTCGGCTCCCGTGTCGAGTGCACGTTCGAGGCTTTCGGTGTCACGGATGCCACCGGAGAGTTCGACCTTGATCCCCACTGCCTTGACGACCTGGTTGAGCAGATCCGAGTTCGATCCGCGTCCGAAGGCGGCATCGAGGTCGACGAGGTGGATCCATTCGGCGCCGCGGCTCTCGAAGTCCTGAGCGGCGTCGATGGGTGAACCGTAGTCGGTTTCGGTTCCGGCTTCGCCCTGGACGAGGCGGACGGCCTTGCCGTCGGCGACGTCGACGGCGGGGAGGAGGACCAGCTTGTTCGAACTGTCTGTCATTGTGACCTTTCTGCCAGGGTGCCACGGGGTTTGAGGCAACCATAGTCGGTGTGCTCGGTCAGGAGCTGAGTGAGTCTGTGGGGTCGGTGCCGGAGCTGTCGGTGCCGCCCGAACCGTTGCCCGGGCTGCTGTCGGCGGCGAACGAGGCGAGCCAGTTGCGCAGGAGCTTGGCGCCCGCCTCGGCGGATTTCTCGGGATGGAACTGTGCTGCCCAGGTGGTTCCGTCTTCGACAGCAGCGATGAAGTCATTGCCGTGGCGGGCGGTCGTCACCGTCGCGTTCGCCGGCGGCTCGGTCGCAGCGTAGGAGTGGACGAAGTAGAAGCGTTCGTCACCGATGCCGTCGAACATGGCCGAGTCTGCGGGAGCGTTGACCTTCGACCATCCCATATGCGGGATGACCGGTGCCTCGAGGCCGGTGACGGCTCCGGGCCACAGACCGATGCCCTCGGTCTTGACTCCGTGTTCGACTCCGCGGGCGAAGAACACCTGAAGGCCGACGCAGATGCCGAGCAGCGGTCGCCCTTGTTCGTGGCGTGCCCGGATGAGGTCGACTCCCCCGACGTCCTCCAGTCCGGCCATCACGGCCGAAAACGCGCCGACGCCCGGAACCAGCAGTCCGTCGGAGTCGTTGATGACATCGTGATCGGCCGTGAGCGTGACCTCGGCACCGGCCGCGGCGACCGCACGAACGGCGGAACGGACGTTTCCGGCACCGTAGTCGAGGACGGCGACAGTCGTCATCGCTTCGCCCCCTTGCTCAGCACCGACCAGATCCTCCACAGGGAGAACCCGAGGACGATGGCACCGAGTGCGGCGACGACCCAGGCGGTGGTGTTCCCGCCGAGGGCCAGAGCAATGCCGAAGGCCATGACGAGTCCGGCGAGGACGGCGGCGATGATCCACAGCAGAGCGGTGCGTGCCATGGCGGCCCGGCCAGGGCTCATCGTGGCTGCACTAGCCTGCAGCTTCGTCATCGACGAGGTCGGAATATTGCCCTCGACGTCCTCTGCGGCAACGGTTTCGAGCAGGAGACCTTCGAGCACATCGGGCAGGTTCTTCAGCGCCAGCCCGGCCGGCACATCGGATTCTCGGGCGCCGTGGCGGAAGTGGCCGGCGTCGATCTGCTCTTCGCTGCGCACGAGGAGGAGGACCTCATGTTTGCCTGCGAGCTTCGAGATCGCTGCGGCCGCCTCGTTGCCGGCTTTGACATCCGTGTCGGCGAGTACGATTCCGCTGAACTCGCCGATCGGCACGATGGTGCCTGAGATGTTCGACAGCACGCACGCGGCGGCCAGCTGTTGGGCGACCCCGAACGGGGTCACGATGACGGTCGTGCTCACAGGACTCCCTTGGTGCTGGGAACGGAGTTGCTGCGCGGATCGGTTTCGACGGCTTCGCGCAGCGCGCGGGCGAAGGCCTTGAACTCGGCTTCGACGATGTGGTGCGGATCGCGACCGCGCACCAGGTCGAGGTGGACGGTCAGTCCGCCGTTGAAGGCGATCGATTCCAGCGAGTGTGAGGTCATCGAACCGGTGAAGTGACCGCCGATGAGGTGGTACTGCTGGCCTTCGGGCTCGCCTTCGTGGACGAAGTAGGGGCGACCGGAGACGTCGACGACGCACTGGGCCAAGGCCTCGTCCAGTGGCACGGCGGCGAAGCCGTAGCGGCGGATGCCGACCTTGTCGCCGAGAGCTTCGCGCAGGGTCTGGCCGAGCACGATCGAGGTGTCTTCGACGGTGTGGTGGACGTCGATGTGCGTGTCGCCGGTGGCGGTGATGTCGAGGTCGATCATCGAGTGCTTCGACAGGGCGGTGAGCATATGGTCGAAGAACGGCACGCTCGTCGAGATGTTCGAAGTGCCGGTGCCGTCGAGGTTGACGGACACGGACACCGTGGACTCGGACGTGGTGCGTGAGTTCTGGGCCTGCCTCATGGAGTGCCTTTCGTCGGGGCGGCTGATGACGGGGTCGGAGACTGCGGACGATCCGCGAGGATGTCCGGGGATTCGGCGAGGATGTCGTCGATGGCGTTGAGGAACGCTTCGGTCTCCTCCTCGGTGCCGGCGTTGACGCGAGCGTGGCCGGTGATGCCGATATCGCGGATGAGGACTCCGCGGTCAAGGAGCTTCTGCCACAGATCGGCCGGTGAGGCGATGTTGCCGAAGAGAACGAAGTTCGAATCGCTGTCGTGGACGGTGAAGCCCGCCTCGGCGAGGTGGCTGGACATCCGATTGCGCGCGTCGATGAGTCGGTCGACGTTGCCCAGCAGCAGTTCGGCATGTTCGAGTGCCGTGCAGGCCAGCACCTGGGTGACCTCGGACAGGTGGTAAGGCAGGCGGACGAGGCGGAGGACGTCGATGAGCTCGGGTGCGGCGATGGCGTAGCCCAGGCGCAGGCCGGCACAGGCGAAGGCCTTGCTCATGGTGCGGGAGACGACGAGGCGGGGCCGGCCCTCAAGCAGAGTCATCGCCGAAGACTTGGCGGGACGGGAGAATTCCGCATACGCCTCGTCGACGATGACTATCCCTGCGCAGTTGTCGTAGGCGGCTTCGATGACGTCGAGACCGATCGAGGTCCCGGTCGGATTGTTCGGGGTGCACAGGAAGACGATGTCCGGGTTCGCACGCGCCACCTCGGCGGCGACCGTCTCGGCGTCGAGGGTGAAGTCGTCCTTGCGTTCGACGTGCTGCCATTCGGCACCCGTGCCCGTGGTGATGAGCGGGTGCATCGAATAGGAGGGGGTGAAGCCGACGACGGTGCGGCCCGGTCCGCCAAAGGCTTGGACGATATGGCTGAGCACTTCGTTCGAGCCGTTGGCGGCCCAGATCATGGAGGGGTCGAGGTCGACGGAGTCTCTGGCGCGTTCGTTCACACCGTCCAGATAGGTGACGAGGTGTTCGCGCAGTGCGGTGAATTCGCGATCGGGATATCGGTTGAGTCCGGCGAAGTGATCGTCGACGGCGGCGCGCATACTGTCGGCGACGACGTCCGGAAGCGGATAGGCGTTCTCGTTGACGTTGAGTTGGACCGGCACATTGAGGTGCGGAGCCCCGTAGGGCTTGAGGCCGACGAGGTCTGAACGCACTGGCAGAGAGTCGATGTTTCCCACGGCGATCATTCTACCGAGAGGCCCCCGCCGCCCGGGCGGCGGGTCGGGCATCGAGATACGCCGGTCGGCTCACCCGATCGAACGGGTCAGCGCGGTGCCGGTCGGGCCGGCGCCCTGCCGGTCGAGCAGGGTCCGACCTCAGCGGACGGGGACGTCGAGGGTCTGGCCGGGGTGAACCGTCGGTGTGTCCAGGTGGTTGAGCTCGACGATATCGGCAACGACATCGCGGGTGTCGCGGTCGATGCCGAGGTTCGAAGCCACGGTCCACAGCGATTCGCCCTCACCGACGACGACTGCCTCGGCGTCGATGCCGATGCTCTCCGTCTCCGATTCGGCGACGGCAGCTGCCGAGAACGACTGGGTGGCGAGGAGGACCGCTCCGCCGATGACGACGAGAGCGACGAGCAGGGTCCGGAGAAGGCGCACAGCCTGGCGTCCACGAGGGGTCAGGTGCAGCTCGGTGTTCTGTGCAGACATCGCATTACCTCTTTCATTCGTACGATTCCACCAGTAATCGGTAGAACGTCTGTTCTATTCAACATGCCAATCGAACAAATGTCCAGTCCAACTCGAACATCTATGCGACAATGAGAGGGAACCAGCGTTGTTGATTGATCTGTCAGAACCATCTCAGTCGGCACTGACACGAGAATTTCCGAAGCGGAGATCACGGCGTTCAGCGGCAGGGAATAGAACGAAGGGGAACGAGCAATGGTTCAGAACAAACGAGGCAGAGGCAGGCCTCGCAACGAAGATGTTGCCAGCGAGATCGCTGCCGCTCGCACCGATGACGACGTCGTCCAGATCCCTGAGGGGTCATCCGGTGAGGGCGACTTCCGCCTCACTCCCCGTCAGCGTCTCGTGCTTGAGACCATCGAACGCGCGGTCGTGACCAACGGCTACCCGCCGAGCATGCGCGAGATCGGCAAGGCCGCCGGGCTGGCCTCCCTCTCCAGCGTCGCCCACCAGCTCTCCCAGCTCGAACGCCTCGGCTATGTCCGCCGCGACCCGAAGCGCCCGCGTGCGATCGAAGTGGTCAATCCGTTCGAAGAGGAAGAGGCAGAGCGCGCGAAGTACGAGGAGCTCGCCAACAACACCGTGCAGGTGCCCGTCGTCGGACGCATCGCCGCCGGTGGCCCGATCCTGGCCGAGCAGGAAGTCGACGATGTCTTCTCCCTGCCGACCCAGGTCGTCGGCTCCGGTGAGATGTTCCTGCTCAAGGTCGTCGGCGATTCGATGATCGAAGCCGCCATCTGCCACGACGACTGGGTGGTGGTGCGCAAGCAGCACACCGCTGACAACGGTCAGATCGTCGCCGCCCTCCTCGACGGCGAGGCCACGGTGAAGACCCTCAAACGCAAGGCCGGTCAGCAGTGGCTGATGCCGCAGAACGAGAACTACGAACCCATCGACGGCACCTACGCGCAGATCATGGGCCTCGTCGTCGCCGTCATCCGCCGCCTCTGATCTTCCGTCGGCTCTCCGCAGTCTGAACGCAAAGGCCCGCGACCGAATCGGTCGCGGGCCTTTGTGTCATCCTTCGTCGGTTTCGGCCAGCCTCGCCAGGCTCTTGCGGACGAGGCCGGAATTCGTCGTCGGCCACATCCGCGGCATCGAATTGACGAGGAACCCGGCATACCGGGCCGAGCGCAGCCGCGAGTCGAGCACGGCCACCACTCCCCTGTCCTTGGTCGACCGGATGAGGCGTCCGGCTCCCTGAGCCAGGCGCAGGGCGGCATGCGTGGCCGACACCGCCATGAATCCGTTGACTCCCCGCTGGTCGGCATCGCGTGCCCGCGCCTGCATGAGCGGGTCGTCGGGACGGGGGAACGGCAGACGGTCGATGATGACCAGGCGGTTCGTCCGTCCCGGCACATCGACTCCCTGCCACAGTGACATGGTTCCGAACAGGCAGGTCTGGTCGTCGGCTGTGAACTGAGAGACCAGCGCCGGCAGGCCGTCATCGCCTTGGAGCAGGATCGGGAAATCGAACTTCTTCCGCAGGTGTTCGGCTGCCGCGTGGGCCGCCGCCCGGGAGGAGAACAGGCCCAGTGCCCCGCCGTTCGAGGATTCGACGAGTTGTTCGAGTTCGGTCAGTGCTTCTACGCTCAGTCCGCTGCGTCCGGGCTTGGGCAGGTGGGAGGCGACATAGAGGATGCCCTGTTTGCCGTAGTCGAAGGGTGATCCGACATCGAGGCTGTCCCATTTCGGGGCGTCGGGTCCGAAGAGTCCCAACGAGGCTGCCACTGCGTCGAAGTTGCCACCCAGGGACAGAGTCGCCGAGGTGGCCACGACCGTGGATTCTTCGAAGATGCCGTTGCGCATGGTCCCGGCCACGCTCAAGGGTGCGACGACGAGATTCGTCGTCTCCTTCTCGCGGAAGGTCGAACGCGACAGCCAGATGACGTCGTTCTTTCCCGGGTCGCAGAAGCGTTCGGCGAGTTCGAAGATCTCCTGGCAGCGTGCCTTGGCCATCTGCCGGCCCGCGTCGGCCTCCTCGGTCTTGCCGCCGATGTCGTTGATGATCTGGCGGGCAGAATCGCGGATCTGCGCCAGAGCCAGTCCGAGCGTCTCGCTCATGTGGAGGATGAGCCCCTCGGGCACCGAGGTCTGCGCACGTTCGAGTGCCGCCGCGGCGGAGTCGAGCAGAGACACGACGCCGTCCTGGACGGTGGTGTGTTTGCGTACGGAACTCGTCGCGGCCGAGAGCATGCTCGTGTTGATCTGCCCGGACAGGGCGCTGGTGACCCGGTCCTTGAGCTCGTGGGCCTCGTCGATGATGATGACATCGTGTTCGGGCAGCACGTTCGATTCCCCGAAGGCGTCGATGGCCAGCAGGGCATGGTTCGTCACGACGATATCGGCTTCGGCGGCATTGTTCCGGGCGATTTCGGCGAAGCATTCGGTGAACAGCGGACAGTTCGAACCGAGGCAGTCGAAGGCGTTGACGGACACCTGTGACCAGGCACGATCGCTGACGCCGGGTAGGAGATCGTCGCGGTCGCCGGTGTCAGTGGTCTTCTCCCAGGTGCGGATCCGCTGGATCTCCTCCCCCAGCCCGGAGCGTTCGGTGGGTTTGCGTCCCGCCTCGGCGTCGGCACCGAGGTCGAAGAGCATGCCCTCGCCCTCGTCGGGGTACCCGCCGGCGAGCTTGTGCTTGCACACATAGTTCCGGCGCCCCTTGAGCAGTGCCGCCCGGGGCAGCGGATCGAGGTCCTTCTTCACGGCCTTGAACAGCCGGGGCAGGTCGCGGTGGATGATCTGCGTCTGCAGGGCCAGGGTCGCCGTTGAAACGACGACCTTCCCGCCGGTGCGGGTGACGTACTCGGCCGCCGGCACCAGGTAGGCCAAAGATTTGCCGGTGCCGGTTCCCGCCTGCACGAGCAGATGGATTCCCTTGTCCAGCGACGAGGCGACCGCCTGCGCCATCTCCTGCTGACCCTCGCGTGGCGATCCGCCGATGGCGCCGACAGCGGATTCGAGGAGGGTGTCGACTGCCTTCACTCGTCGATGACCAGGTCCGGACGTTGGAATTCGCGCAGTTCGTCGACGAGCTCGGTCGGCACCTTGGCCTGCAGGCTGGTGCCCTCCGTGCCGTGCGACTCGTGTTCGACCGTGCCGAGGGCGTAGATCTTCGACACGAGGTCACCGCGTTCATAGGGAATGAGCACGGTCATGTCGATGTCCGGGACGGGAAGGCGGTTCTCGATGGCCTCGATGAGGTCATCGATCCCTTCCTTCGAGACTGCGGAGACGAACTGGGCGTCGGGATACTCCGCGCGCAGGCCGGTGATCACGGCCTCCTCGGCGATATCTGCCTTGTTGAACACGAGGAGTTCGGGGATATCCCCGGTCTCGACGTCTTTGAGGACGTCGCGCACGGCCTGGATCTGTCCGTGCGGATCCGGGTGGGAGGCATCGACGACGTGGAGGAGCAGATCCGAGCCGGCGGCTTCCTCCAGGGTCGAGCGGAAGGCCTCGACGAGCTGGTGGGGCAGGTTGCGGACGAACCCGACGGTGTCGGTGTAGGTGAAGACGAGGCCGTCGGCGGTCTTCGCCTGCCGGACGGTCGGATCGAGGGTGGCGAACAGGGCGTTCTGCACCATCACCTCGGCGTCGGTGAGCAGGTTGAGCAGGGAGGACTTGCCCGCGTTCGTGTAGCCGACGATCGCGACGGAGGGTACGTGGTGGCGGGCGCGGTTCTTCCGCTTGGTCTCGCGGGAGGGCGCCATGGCGTTGATCTCGCGGCGCAGCTTCGACATGCGCGTACGGATACGACGACGGTCGAGTTCGATCTTCGTCTCACCGGGTCCGCGGGAGCCGATTCCGGCACCGCCGGCGACACGGCCGCCGGCCTGACGGGACAGGGACTCACCCCAACCGCGCAGTCGCGGCAGGAGGTATTCGAGTTGGGCGAGTTCGACCTGGGCCTTGCCTTCGCGGGATTTCGCGTGCTGGGCGAAGATGTCGAGGATGAGCGCGACGCGGTCGACGACCTTGACCTTGATGACGTCCTCGAGTCCGCGCCTCTGGCTGGGGGCGAGTTCGGAGTCGATGATCACGGTGTCGGCGCCGACGGAGGCGACGACCTCGGCGAGTTCGGCAGCCTTGCCTTTGCCGAGGTAGGTGCCCGGGTCCGGCTTGTCGCGACGCTGGATGAGCGCGTCGAGGACCTCGGAACCGGCGGTTTCGGCGAGTGCGGCGAGTTCGCGGATCGAGTTCTCGGCTTCGGCCTGGGTGGTGTTCCAGATGCCGGCGAGGACGACGCGTTCGAGGCGGACCTGACGGTATTCGACCTCGGTGATGTCTTCGAGCTCGGTGGAGAGTCCGGCGACGCGGGTGAGGGCGGCGCGCTCGGCGAGGTCGAACTGGTCATCGCCCTGGGTGGTGTCGTGATCATCGAGGGCTTGGGCGCCTCGGGAGAGCACACGATCGAGCATCGCGTTGCGACGCTCCTTGTCTTCAGACGTCATTCATTCCTTTGTTCTCTGCCGCCCGCACGGAACTTCTCGTGCGGACGTCGTCATGCTTGCCACCGGTCCAGGCGATTCGCACCGACGGTGGTGTCCATCAATTCTCCCACAGCCGTCTAGACTGAAACGGTGTCAGAGCACTATTTCACCGAATCGCCGAGCAGCGAGGCCAAGTCGCGGGTACTCAACCTCGATCTGGCCGGCCGCGCCGTCACCGTCGAAACCGTATCCGGCACGTTCTCGCCCACTCGCCTCGACCTCGGCACCGCTGTGCTGCTGCGGCATCTGGCTGAGCCGCCGGCCGGCGATATCCTCGATCTCGGCTGCGGTTGGGGGCCGATCGCCCTGCACACGGCCTTGGATGCCCAGGACGCCGAGGTGGATGTTCGAGTGTGGGCACTCGACGTCAACTCCCGGTCCCTGGAGACCACCGCGGCGAATGCGCGCAGGCTGGGTCTCGATACGATCAACACCGTCACCGCCGCTGATGTTCCCGCCGACCTGCAGTTCGCCGCGATCCGGTCGAATCCGCCGATCCGCATCGGCAAGGAAGCGCTGCACGAACTCTTGGAGACCTGGCTGCCGCGTCTGGCGCCGGGCGGCCGCGCCGATCTCGTCGTGTCGAAGAACCTCGGCGCCGATTCCCTGCAGAAGTGGATCGCCGGGATGCTCGGCGACGGATTCGAGGTCGTGCGCACGGGATCGTCGAAGGGCTTCCGCGTGCTCACGGTCGAACGCGACTGAGCTCAGCCGATCGTGCCGCTGGCGACGAGGACCGCGGGGCCGGCAAGGCTGACGCGTCCGCTCGTGCCTTCGGCGTTGGGTTCGATTTCGATGCGCAGCTGACCGCCGGGCACGTCGACTCTCCACTGCAGAGGTGACTTCTCGCCTGCCCAGTGGTGGGCTGCGATCGCTGCCGCGCAGGCGCCGGTTCCGCAGGAGCGGGTCTCACCGACGCCGCGTTCGAACACGCGCATGCGCAGGGCGCCTTCTCCCCCGGCCACATCGGATCGGGCGGGTTCCATGACGATGTATTCGACATTGGATCCCTGTGCCGGGACGGGGTCGAGGACGGGGGCATCGCGCAGTTCGGCTGCTGCGAGTTCGGAGTTCTCGGCCAGGGCGACGACGGTGTGCGGGTTGCCGGTGGACACGCGCAGTCCGGGACGGGCGACGTCGATTCCGCCGGTGGTCACGAGCACGCTGCTCGCGGGGTCGAGTGACCATTCGCCCATGTCGATCGTGTACCAGGCGTCGCTGGCCGATCCGGGTCCCGCTGTGCCGGTGTCGACGACGTCGTCTCCGGTCTGAACGCCGAGGGCGGGATTGAGGGTGGTGCGCACGGCTTTGATGCCGTCACGGGTGCCGACGAGGATCTCGCGGGCATCGGCGGGGACGCGACCGCTGGTCACGAGTGCGTGGGCGAATACGCGAACGCCGTTGCCGCACATCTCGGAGAGGCTGCCGTCGTTGTTGTAGTAGTCCATGAACCATTCGGCACCGGCGTCGGCCTGTTCGGCGGCTCCCGGGATGCCGCTGGCTGCGGAGCGGACGATGCGGATGATGCCGTCGGCGCCGAGTCCTGCACGTCGGTCGGCGAGCGTGGCGACGGTTTCGGGATGCATCTCCAGTGTGCTGTCGTCGTCGGAGAGCAGAACGAAGTCGTTCTGGGTGCCGTGCCCCTTGAGGAAGCTGACATCGGTCCAGGCGGCGAACGGGGTATTCGGAGTGCTCATGGCTCCATCTTATCGGTGAGCGTCCAGTCAGGTCTTCAGTGCCCGTTCAGGACGTCGAGTGCCGCCGCCAGATTCTGTTCGGCGTCGGCGGCGCTGCCGTCGATCCAGCGGATGCGCGGGTCGCGGCGGAACCAGGTGTCCTGTCGGCGTGCGAACTGCCTTGTGCGGATCGTCGTCTCTTCCTTCGCCTCGGCGACGGTGAGTTCTCCGGCCAGGTGGCGTTGGATCTGTGCGTATCCGATGGCGCGCGATGCCGTCTTGCCTTCGGCCAATCCGACGTCGAGGAGTCGCAACACTTCGTCGACCCACCCGTGGTCCCACATGAGTTCGACTCGGGCGGCGATGCGCTCATGCAGAATCGCCCGGTCCATGCTCAATCCCAGATGGATGGTCGGTTCGATCTCCTGGTAGTCCGGCAGTTGGGCGCTGAAGGGTCGTCCTGTGAGTTCGATGACTTCGAGGGCTCGGGCGATACGTCGTTGGTCGTTGACGGTGATCTTCTCGGCCGCTTTCGGGTCGAGCTTGCGCAGTTTCTGGTGCAGCGCCCACCGGTCTGTTGCGACCTCGGCCTCGAGGCGGGCTCGCACCTCGGGATCCGTGCCCGGGAACTCCATATGGTCGACCGCGGCGCGCACGTAGAGTCCGGACCCGCCGACGAGGATCGGACGCAGTCCGCGCTCCCGGATGTCCGCAATCGCTGCGCGTGCACGCGCTTGGAAGTCCTGAACGTTCGCCTCTTCGGTGACGTCGAGGATATCGATGAGGTGATGCGGAATCCCCCGGCGCTCATCGACCGGCAGCTTCGCCGTGCCGATGTCCATCCCTCTGTAGAACTGCATCGAATCCGTGTTGATGATCTCCCCGCCGAGGCGGCCTGCCAGATCCAGCGCCAGGTCGGATTTCCCGGTGGCAGTGGCTCCGACGACGGTGATGATCGGCGCAGTGTCCTCAGTCATCGACGATCACTCCCAGAGTCCGGTGCCGCAGACAGAACGCACCTCGTGGACACGTTCGTCGACGACCAGCTCCAGAGTCGATACACGAGCACCCTGGTCGACGGCGTGGCGGATGCCGGCAGCCAGCACACTGAGGTTGGCGGCCATGGCCCCTGCTTGGTCGCAGAGGTCGAGCAGTCTTTCGTTGTCGATTGACGTCCCGGAGGTGATTGCTTCGACGACAGCACGATCAAATTCCGCGGCACCGTCGATCGGGGCCAAGGGTGCATCCTCTGCTGCGGCTCCGGACAGGTCGATGGGGAGGAGGAGGTTCTCGCTCGATCCGAGCGGGCCGATGTCGATTCCGACGGCGTGAGCGTGAAGGATCACGACGACGATGGCGGGGTCGGCCGCCTCGGCGAGTCTGCGTTCGTCCGTCGTCAGACCTTCAACGGTGTCGACCCACTCGGTCCCGGACAGATACTGACCGGTGCGAGTATCGACGCCGCGGTCGATTCCCCACCCGCCGAGCCCAGCCACGGGTGGCAGGGTCTCGATGGGCAGGGCCCAATCGGTCTGCGTCCTCAGAGTGTCGCGGATAACGGTCCGCAGTTCGACCATTCGCGCCGTCTCGCTGCGGTCGATGTTCTCGAGCAGCACCGGGGCTGCCGGGGTGATGGCGAAGGCGCCCATCTCAGCCGCGAGGGCGGATGGTCGGCATACCGAGATTCGTCGCGCCGGCTGCACCTTGTCCGGGGCTCGGTGCGCCGCAGCTGTCGGCCTGTGCCCGGTCGTAGGCGTCACCTGCTCGGGACGGGCGTACGGAGAATCCGGAGTCGGCGAGGAGGAAGTAGGGCTTCGCCTCGGTGACGGTGGCGGTGACGAAATCACCGGGTCGCGGCATCTGGGAGCCTTCGGGGATTCCGACGTGGACGAGGCGGTTGTCTTCGGCGCGACCGCTCAGTCGTGGGCACTCGTCGTGGGGCAGCTTGGTCACGAGCACTTCGACCTCACGACCGACCTGGGCTTTGTTCTCGTCCCAGGCGATCTCATCCTGGAGCGCGGTGAGGCGTTCGAACCGCTCCTGCACGACGTCCTTCGGCACCTGGTTGTCCATCGTGGCCGCCGGTGTGCCGGGGCGGATGGAGTACTGGAAGGTGAAGGCCTGTGAGAAGCGGGCACGGCGGACGATGTCCATCGTGCCTTGGAAGTCCTCTTCGGTCTCTCCGGGGAAGCCGACGATGATGTCGGTGGTGATGGCTGCGTGCGGGATGCGTTCGCGCACGGAGTCGAGGATGTTCATGAACCGCTTGGTGCGGTATGAGCGGCGCATGGATTTGAGGATCGTGTCCGAACCGGACTGCAGCGGCATGTGCAGCTGCGGCATGACGGTCGGGGTCTCTGCCATCGCGTCGATGACGTCGTCGGAGAATGCGGCCGGGTGCGGGCTGGTGAAGCGGACCCGCTCGATTCCATCGACGTTGCCGACGGCGCGCAGCAGTTTTGCGAATGCGCCCTTGTCACGGAATTCGGCGCCGTAGGAGTTGACGTTCTGCCCGAGCAGGGTGACTTCGACGACTCCGTCGGAGACGAGTGCTTCGACTTCGGCGAGGATGTCGCCGGGACGGCGGTCCTTCTCTTTGCCCCGCAGGCTGGGCACGATGCAGAAGGTGCACGTGTTGTTGCAGCCGACCGAGATCGATACCCAGCCGGAGTGCTGGGATTCGCGGCGGCTGGGCAGGGTGGAGGGGAAGACGTCGAGGCTTTCGAGGATCTCGACCTGGGCTTCCTCGTTGTGGCGGGCGCGTTCGAGCAGCGCCGGCAGGGATCCCATGTTGTGGGTGCCGAAGACCACGTCGACCCAGGGCGCCTTCTTCACGATGGTGTCGCGGTCCTTCTGTGCCATGCATCCGCCGACGGCGATCTGGAGGCCGGGGTGGTTCTCTTTGACCTTCGCGAGCTGGCCGAGGTTGCCGTAGAGGCGGTTGTCCGCGTTCTCGCGGACGGCGCAGGTGTTGAAGACGACGACGTCTGCCTGGTCGTCGGTGTTCGCCTGAACGTAGCCGGCATCGTCGAGCAGTCCGGACAGACGCTCGGAGTCGTGCACGTTCATCTGGCATCCGTAGGTCTTGACCTCGTAGCTGCGAGGGGTGGTTCCGGATGTCGTCGGGGATTCAATCAGTTCAGTCATGGCGCACCCATTCTAGCCGTTCCCCGGAAGGCGTTTCAGTCTTCTGCGAGCACTTCCCGTGTGACCTTGATGCAGATCGCCGAGGGGAAGCCGCGGCGGGCGAGCATGCCGAGGATTCGGCGCTCCCGCACCGCATAGTCGAGGCGCCTGGTAGAGGCGGCTTTCTTCTCGGCGACTTCGCGGGCGAGCTCTTCCTCGCCGTCGATATCGGCCACGGCGTCGGAGGCGAGTTCGGGGCTGATGCCCTTCTTGCTCAGTTCGCGTTTGAGCACGGACCGGGAGAGTTTCCGGTTCTCGCGCTGTGCCCGTGCGAAGCGGTGGGCGAATTCTTCGTCGTTGAGCAGACGCGAATTCTGCAGCTTCTCGATGAGGACATCGATCGCTTCGGGCATGAGGTCGCGTTTGAGGAGTTTCTTGCGCAGTTCGTCGCTGGAGTGGTCGCGCATCGCGAGCATGTTCATCGCCGTCTTCTTCGCCTGCGCGTAATCCGCGTCGAAGTCGGGAGCGTCGTCTTCGTCGTCGTCGAAGCTCAGCCCGGGACCGGCAGCGAAGTCAGGCGCGACATCGCCACCGCTCGCCAGGAAATCTGGACCATCATTCTCGGCCGCAAGGAAATCAGGGACGTCGATGAAATCCGGAGTCGAGTCGGTACCGCCTTCGACCCACCCGTTGTCCGGTTCCTGCTGCTGTCGCTTCCAGCCGCTGGAGTTCTTCTTGCGCTTCGACCCCGAGCTCTTTCGTTTGGCAGTTCGACCATTGCCACCGGTGACATCATCGTCATTGAGTCCGGAGAGACCGGCGAAGAAACCGGCCTCCCCTTCGGCATGACGTTGGTCGATCTCCGAGATCGCACTGCGCAGCTGCGAGAGTGTCTCGGTCTGAGGCGAATCGGTCCGACCCGAGTCCCCCGCACCGACCGTGTCGGTCGATGCGGCGGGCTCGTGGCCGGCGAATTCGTCGTCAGTCGACGAAGCGTCAGGAGACTTCGACGTCATCCGTCTGTGCTTCTCCGGCCAACTCGGCGCCTTCCTCGGGTTCGTCGACCTGGATGAGACCCAGCTTGTGCTTGATCTTCAGCTCGATCTCTTCGGCGAGGCCCGGATTGTCGCGGAGGAAGTTGCGGACGTTCTCCTTGCCCTGCCCCAGCTGATCACCGTCGTAGGTGAACCAGGATCCGGACTTGCGCACGATGCCGTTGTCGACGCCCATATCGATGAGGCTGCCTTCGCGGGAGATGCCGTGGCCGTAGAGGATGTCGAACTCGGCCTGCTTGAACGGCGGAGCGACCTTGTTCTTCACGATCTTCGCACGCGTCCGGTTGCCGACCGCGTCCTGACCTTCCTTGAGGGTCTCGATGCGACGGACGTCGATGCGCACGGAGGCGTAGAACTTCAGCGCCTTACCGCCCGAGGTGGTCTCCGGGGAACCGAAGAAGACGCCGACCTTCTCACGCAGCTGGTTGATGAAGATCGCGGTGGTCTTCGACTGGGCCAGGGCGCCGGTGATCTTACGCAGAGCCTGCGACATCAGGCGAGCCTGCAGACCGACGTGGCTGTCGCCCATCTCGCCTTCGATTTCGGCCTTGGGCACAAGGGCCGCGACGGAGTCGATGACGATGACGTCGAGGGCCCCGGAGCGGA
Organism: Brevibacterium sp. H602; assembly: GCF_051172395.1. Taxonomy (NCBI): domain Bacteria; kingdom Bacillati; phylum Actinomycetota; class Actinomycetes; order Micrococcales; family Brevibacteriaceae; genus Brevibacterium; species Brevibacterium sp. H602. Next base: position 98,033 of record NZ_JBPIZD010000011.1, read on the forward strand.
TGAGCATATCGGCGATCTCGAGAGCCTGCTCACCGGTGTCCGGCTGGGAGACGAGGAGCTGATCGGTGTCGACGCCGAGCTTCTTCGCATACTCGGGGTCGAGTGCGTGCTCGGCATCGATGAACCCGGCGATTCCGCCGGCCTTCTGAGCATTCGCCACGGCATGGAGGGCCACGGTCGTCTTACCGGAGGATTCCGGACCGTAGATCTCGACGACGCGACCGCGCGGCAGACCGCCGATGCCCAGAGCGATGTCGAGTGCGACCGAACCGGTCGGGATGGAGGCGATGGGCTCACGCACACCGTCGCCGAGGCGCATGATCGCGCCCTTGCCGTAGTTGCGATCGATCTGGCCCATTGCGGCTTCGAGTGCCTTCGACTTGTCTCCGCCGGTGGGAACCTGAAGGTTCTTGGGTGTACGTGCCATGACGTCTCCTCTTCGTTGCTTTTCCGTTGAGACCAAGGCTAGAAGATGGCACTGACATAACGACAGAGGAAGCGATTCCCCCGTGGATAACCAGCCACTCGTGGTCACAGGTCCCGTGATTCCCCACCAGGATAACCCACATGGGAACAGGTGTTCTATATATTCGGGTGTGTCGCGTGTCTCCGCGAGATTCAGCCCTGGGCCAGGCCCAGCTGCCAGGTGAGGCCGAAGCGGTCACCCAGCCACCCGAATGGGCCGAATCCGTAGTCGTCGAGCGGCATGAACACAGTTCCGTCTGTGCTCAGTGCGGTGAAGATGCGTTCGAGCTCCTCAGCCGATTCGCAGTCGACCATAAGTGACACACCGGGAGTGATGTCCCACTCGTGTGCGACGAAGCTGTCGCTGAAGCGCAGTCTCTGGCCGGCGATCTCGATCTCGGACATGATGACCGTGCCTTCGGCGCCCGGACCGTCGGGACCGTAGCGATTGTCGAGGATCACTCGTCCGTCGGCGAAGACCTCGAGGTAGGTCTCCATGGCCTCGGCGGCGTTCTGTCCACGACTGGGCTGGAATGTGATGAACGGGACGGCCTGATTCATGCGGTCAGTCTACACGCGGGCGGCACGGCGCCGACAGTAAAGACCATCACTGCTCCGACCAGACAGAGTCACAGACAATGCCGAGCGCCCCCGATCGATCAAAACTGCTCCGATCCAGCAGAACGGCATCGAGCCTCGGTCAGAACGGCGTCGCGCGCGGCTTCTCCTTGCCGAGGCGCCGAGATTCGGGAACGCCCATGGAATCGCAGACGGCGGTCCAGATGTCGCGGGGTTCGACTCCGGCTTCGAACGCCTGGGCTGCGGTCCGCGAACCCAAGGAGCTCAGAGTGAGGTCGGTGTGCAGGGAGGCGGCGCGGGCCTCACCGAACTCCTCGTTCATGAGGATCCAGTAGAGCGTGTGCCGCATCAGGGTTTGGCGGCCAGCCGCGAAGCAGAGTATCCCTCGGGATGACCGAGGATCTTGTCCGAGAGCTCCTGCGGAATGGTGTCGGGGATCTGCACGCCTTCTTCGAGAGCGAAGCGATCGGACACAGACGACAGCAGTGCCGACAGCGGCAGGTCGAGTGCTTCACAGATCGCCGACAGCAGCTCCGAGGAGGCTTCCTTCTGTCCGCGCTCGATTTCGCTGAGGTAGCCGAGCGACACGCTGGCACCGGTCGAGACATCGCGAAGGGTGCGTCCTTGACGACGGCGGGCGGAACGAAGTGCGTCGCCGATTTCGACTCTCAGTAACATAACGCGGCCCTCCCTTTGTCAGCGCGTCCCGTCAATGTAGTTCCAATAACCTTACAACCTGGCCGTGACACAGCACCAACCTGGTGCCCCGAGCGGATGGTATTGCCAGTCCATTCGAAGATTTTGGAGAATTTTCGTCCGATGGTCATCACCCGGTCAACCCCACAGCAGACGAACTTATTCCGTGGCGTCCTCACGAGCATTCGACGCCTGCCCGGCCTCGGGTCCGAAGGCGAGTTCGCCGACGAATTCGTCGAGGTTGACGGCCATCGCCTGCACCGTCTGACTGCGGATGGCATCACGGTCGCCGGTGAACTCGTGTTCGAAGACCTTCGCTTTCCCGCCGAAGGCGATCGCCGTGTAGACGAGTCCGACGGGCTTGTCGTCCTGCGGGTCTGGTCCGGCGACTCCGGTGCAGGAGATCCCGATGTCGGCGACGCACTGCACGGCCGTGCCGACGGCCATCTGCGCGGCGACGACCGGGTCGATCGGTCCGGTCTCCTCGAGGTGGTCGGCATCGACTCCGGCCAGGCTCGCTTTGAGGTCGGTGGCGTAGGTGACCAGTCCCCCGCGCACCACTACTGAGGCGCCCGGCACATCCACGAGCGAGGCGACGAAGCGTCCCCCGGTCAGCGACTCCGCCGACGCCAGCGAGATCCCCAGCTGAGAACAGGTGGAGATGATGCGACGCGCGGTCGCCAACAGCTCGGACTCAGCCACGCTGCGCGTCCCCATCGGACTGCGCGTTCCCGCCGTTCTTCGCGTCTTTGTACAGCTTGGCCGCCTGGACGCAATAGTCGACGCCGGTGACGATGGTGGAGACGATGGCCGCGGTCATGATGACCCAGGCAAGTATGAGCAGAATGACGTAGACAACGGACGGCAGCACGGCCGAGAGCGGGAAGACCAACAGGAAGAGTCCGATCGCCGCGGTCTGCAGAACGGTCTTGACCTTGCCCCCGCGCGAGGCGGGCATGACGGCGATGCGGATCATGAAGAACCGCAGCACGGTGATCCCGAATTCGCGGACGAGGATGATCACGGGCACCCACCACGGCAGCTCGACGATGATCGCCAGACCGATGAGTGCCGCGGCCATGAGCGACTTGTCAGCGATCGGGTCGGCGATCTTGCCGAAGTTCGTGATGAGGTCGTTTCGCCTGGCCAGGTAGCCGTCGACGAAGTCGGTGAACATGGCCAGCAGGAATACGATGAGTGCCCACCAGCGCAGTGTCACATCGTTGCCGCCGTCTGCCAGCAGAAGCACGAGGAACAGGGGCACCATGAGGATGCGCAGCACCGTGAGTGCGTTCGGGACATTCCACGGACTCGGTTCTGCGGAGGGCTGCTGAGAGGCTCCGGCCTCGACTCGATCGTTCACGCATCCAGCCTATCGGAGTGAGCTGAGCAGATCATTCCAACCAGGGCCATCTCAACCACAATCGCCGAGGCGGCGCACCGTCGGTACGGTGCGCCGCCCTCGGCGAGGGGTGGGGTTCTTATCGGATCAGCGGCCGGTGAGCTGCCAGGCGTCCTCTCCGCTGGCCTCGACGACCTCGAGTCCGGTCTCCGGATCGACGTCGCCGACGGTGAGGTCGCCGGCATGACCGACGCCGTTCGCGTAGCGGTCGGGCGATGCCGATCTGTACGCCGACGCCGAGCCGTGGGAGGTCTCGCCGTAGTCGTCGTCGAACTCCTCGTCATAGTCCCCGGCTGCCGAGGCGTGCCCGGATCCGGTCTGTTCGGACTGGCCGTGGACTCCGTCGGTCGGGGCGTCGGCAGCGGCGCCGCCGGAATCCTCGGGCGGGGTCTCGCCCTTGATGATGGCCAGGGTGCCCGGCAGGTCGTCGGGGCGCACGAGCACGTCGCGGGCCTTCGATCCCTCGGAGGGTCCGACGATGCCGCGGGACTCCATGAGGTCCATGAGGCGACCGGCCTTGGCGAAGCCGACGCGCAGTTTGCGCTGCAGCATCGAGGTCGAGCCGAACTGCGTGGTGACGACCTGCTCGATCGCCTGGAGCAGCAGTTCGAGGTCGTCTCCGATGTCCTCGTCGATCTGCTTCTTCGGCGCTTCGACGGCCACGTCTTCGCGGTAGTTCGGGGTGAGCTGGCTCTTGACGTGTTCGACGACCTTCTCGATCTCGGACTCGTTGACCCAGGCGCCCTGGACACGCATCGGCTTGGCCGCGCCCATCGGCAGGAACAGGGCGTCGCCCTGACCGATGAGCTTCTCTGCGCCGGGCTGGTCGAGCACGACTCGGGAGTCGGCCAGCGACGAGGTCGCGAATGCCAGCCGGGAGGGCACGTTGGCCTTGATGAGGCCGGTGACGACGTCGACGCTGGGTCGCTGGGTGGCGAGCACCAGGTGGATGCCGGCGGCACGGGCCAGCTGAGTGATGCGCTGGATCGAGGCTTCGACGTCGCGCGGGGCGACCATCATGAGGTCGGCGAGCTCGTCGACGACGACCAGCAGGTACGGGTAGGGCTGGAGGACTCGTTCGGATCCGGCGGGCGGCTGGATGCGGCCCTCGCGGACGGCCTTGTTGAACTCCTTGACGTGCTTGAACCCGTAGTTCGCGAGGTCGTCGTAGCGGGCGTCCATTTCGCGCACGACCCATTCGAGCGCCTCGGCGGCCTTCTTCGGGTTCGTGATGATCGGGGTGATCAGGTGCGGGATGCCTTCGTAGATCGTCAGCTCGACGCGCTTGGGGTCGACGAGGATCATGCGGACCTCATCGGGGGTCGCGCGCATCATGATCGAGGTGATCATGGAGTTCACGAAGCTCGACTTACCGGCACCGGTGGCACCGGCGACGAGGAGGTGGGGCATCTTCGAGAGGTCGGCGACGACGAATCCGCCTTCGACGTCCTTGCCCACGCCCATGACCATGGGGTGGTCGGTCTTGCGGGCGGCCTTCGAGCGCAGCACGTCACCGAGCGCCACGTTCTCGCGGTCAGTGTTCGGGATCTCGATGCCGATGGCCTTCTTGCCGGGGATCGGCGAGAGGATGCGGACATCGGCGCTGGCCACAGCGTAGGCGATGTTCTTCGACAGCGCCGTGACCTTCTCGACCTTCGTGCCGGCGCCGAGCTCCACCTCGTAGCGGGTGACTGTGGGGCCACGGGAGAATCCGGTGACCTCGGCGTCGATCTTGAACTGCTCGAGCACATCGCGCAGGGCTTCGACGACACGATCGTTGGCCTCGGAGCGCTCCTTCGCGGGAGGTCCGGGCTGGAGGTTGTCGGAGGCGGGCAGGGTGTAGGTGACGTCCCCGGCCAGGGTGAGCTGTTCGACGCGTTCGGGAAGCTGCTCCGTGGGCGGGGGTGCGGGTGCGTTCGTCGTCGGCACCGGCGCCGAGGCGGCAGCAGGCTCGGACTTCTTCGCCTGGTTCGCGGCGTCGTCGTCCATCCCGATGGTCTTCTTCAGCTCGGCCATCTCGCGTTCGGCCTTGGTGGGCCGGCGCTGGCCGGGCTTGAGCTTGGGCTCCGGATCGGTTTCGATCCGCGTGGTATCGGCTTCTTCGTCGCTGACGTCGTCTTCGTGGATGTAGGCCTTGTCGTAGGCCTTCGTCGCGGTGTCGTCGTCGGCGGATTCGGCGTCGAGATCGGGGATCTCGGTCTTCTTCTTCCGGCTGCGGCGCTTGGCGCCCATCACGGGTTTGAGGTCGGAGGTCCGACCGTTCTCGGCAACGAGGTCGGACTGTTTGGTCTCGGCCGCCTCGGCGTCGGTTTCGGGGCGGGCTCCGCCGGTCAGGCGGTAGTACAGGTCGGTGAGGCGACGGGGAATCGCGCGCACCGGGGTCGCGGTGACCACGAGCAGGGAGAACAGCCCGAGGAGGACGAGAAGCGGCACCGCCACGTACACGGTGGTCGCGACGACCAGCGGCGAGGACACGACGAATCCGAGCGCGCCTCCTCCGTTGGCCATGGCCTCACGGGAGTTCGTGAAGGTCGGGTTGCCGGCGGCGATATGGGCCAGGCCCGAGGCAGCCAGCAGGCCGAAGATCATCCCGATGAGGATGCGGTTGTTGCCGCGGTTGTCGTCGCCGCGCAGGAACAGGCGGATCGCGTAGCAGGTGAAGACCACCGGCAGGGCGAGTGCCACCCGGCCGAAGGTGCCTTCGACGACTCCGCGGACGCCGTCGCTGATCGCGCCGGGGATGTTCCACCATTCGAAGGCGGCGATGATGATCGAGAGTCCGATGAGGAAGAAGGCTGTGCCGTCCCGCTTCGTCGGTGATTGATCGGTCGGTTCGTCGCTGAGAGTCTTTCGCGCACGGTTTCCGGCCATGTGGGCCACTCCCCTCCATGCACCGGTGACAACGTTTGTCCCGGGTTCTTCGGTCCCCGCTTGACCGGACCGACCAGCGTTTTTGCGCGCTGTGCGTTTCCCGGAACCAGAAGCGGGGGAAGTCGTTCTGGTCGCCATGTCTCTCATCTTAGGACGATATTGCGCTCCTGCCCAGCAAATCCGCAGGTTTCGGCGTGTGGTGCGGCGGCCCGCGGGGGCAGCTGTGAAGCACGGATTCGCACGTCAGGCACCCCGTATCGCCGAGAAACGGGCTGCGTGTCGAGAAACGGGTGTGCACGTGCGTTTCTCGACGCTGCGCCCGTTTCTCAGCGAAGTCGCTCGGCTGCGCTCCGTTTCAAGAGACTATTGAGTCAGTGCGGCTGGACCATACCGACATAGCTGTCCCCGGCGTCGTCAGCAGGAATCCCGGCGCTGTCAACGGTCATGCGGGTCGCTCGGGTGCATGGCGATGAACAGACCCCATTGGGTGGCACCGTCCTTGTTGCGCCGGCTCCGGAACTCTTCGAACAGCTCATCGATGCGAGCCCGGAACTCCTCGACCTCATCCTCGGTGAGCATCGCCGCCATCCGACCCATCGTCCGCTCCTCATACGGTGCGGCGGTGAACTCGGCGGTGAAGGCCTCGATCATCTCGGTCGTCATATCGCCGGTGTTGAGGAACCAGCTCTTGCCCGTGGCGAGGTACGGGATCTCCCTGGACCCGCGCTTGCCTCGCCGCGCCTCCTGAGGTTCGAGGAATCCGGTGTCGGCGAGCATCCGCACATGGTGGAGCGAGGTCGCGGGATTGAGGCCGGTCGCCTCGGCGATCTCCCGATTGCTCATTGCCTCATCCAGACACAGCCGCAGGATCCGAATCCGAATGCTCGACGCCAATGCTTTGGCCTCGGCGTCGGTGGCATCCCGGCGCTCGACGGCTCGGGCGAGGGCGGCCGCGGCAGGTGTGTCATCGTTCATGCCTCAACGCTAGCGAGTGATCGGGAGAAGTCAATCAATCCCCACAAAGCGATTGACTTTCCCCAATCACTCGTGGAGCATTACTGATTGACAACCCTCAATCACTGACTCTCAACCCACTGATCCTCCGCCCGCCGTCTCGAGGAAGAGCCATGGCAGCAGCCGACCAACCGCCGTCGAGCAAACCACAGCCGCAGCAGGGTTCCGCCTCATCGCAGCGGCCGAAACACGTCTCTCTGTGGAGACACCGCGATTTCATGAAGTTATGGGCAGGCGACACGGTCTCCGTGTTCGGCTCCCAGCTCGTCCTCTTCGCCCTCCCCCTCATCGCCGTGCAGCTCCTCCACGCCGACGCCTTCGAAATGGGAGTGCTCGCAACCCTGGAATCTGCGGCGTTCCTGCTCATCAGCCTGCCCGCCGGGGCCTGGGTCGACCGACTGCCGAAGATACTCGTCATCGTCTCCGGCGACATCATCCGCGCCGCCATCCTCCTGACCATCCCGCTGACCTGGGCGTTCGACGCACTGAGCATGGTCCAGCTCTATCTCGCAGCGGCCGGGGTCGGAATCGTCAGCGTCTTCTTCGACATCGCCAACCAGTCCTACCTGCCCGAACTCGTCGACGGCGACGCGATCTCCGACGGCAACGGCAAGCTCCAAGCCAGCCAGCAGACTGCCGGAGTCGCCGGCCCCACGCTCGCCTCCGGGCTGGTCACCGCGATCGGTGCCCCGCTGACCATCGGACTGACCAGCATCTGCATGGGACTGTCGAGCATCCTCGTCGGACTCATCCGACACCGCGAAACCCCACGACCAGCCGAGGACCGGGCCGGATTCGTCGCCGAGATCCGCGAGGGACTCGGCTTCGTCCTCGGCCATCCGCTGCTGCGCCGGATCACTGCCTGCACAGGTCTGACGAACTTCGCGTCGTCGGGCATCTTCGCGCTCCTCGTGCTGTACGCCCTCACCACACTCGGTCTCCACCAGGTCGAACTCGGAATCATCATGTCCGTCGCCTCGGCCGGCGGCATCCTCGGCGCACTCACGGCGGCATGGGTGCAGAAGATCCTCGGCGAAGGAACGAGCATCGCTGTGTCCGCGCTGATCGGCGGCCTCTGCTTCCTCGGTGTTCCGCTCGCTTCCGTCCTGCCGGCGCTGCCGACCCTGCTGATCAGCTGGTTCTTTGTGACCTGGGCAGTCGTTGTCTACAACATTGCGCAGGTGAGCTTCCGCCAGCGCCTGTGCCCGAAGCCGCTGCTGGGCCGGATGAACGCCTCCATCCGCTTCCTCGTGTGGGGACCGATGCCCTTGGGTGCCTTCCTTGCCGGCATCCTCGGCGACCGGCTCGGGTTGACAACGACGATGTGGATCCTGGCAGCCTGCGCACTGTTCGGCTCACTGCCGGTGCTCGCCTCCCGCCTGCTGGGAATGCGTGAACTCCCCCGCGAACTCGATCTGCTCGGCAGCGGGGAAACGGCTGATCGCGATTGAGAACGACAAGCCCGCCCCGCCTCAACGGGTGGCGTAGAGGTGCTCGGGACGGCCGGTGTTGCCGTACTGCAGGGACACCGTGATCGTGCGGGCCTCGGCGAGTTTCGCCAGATGCCGCTGCGCGGTCGCACGGGAGGCGCCGACCGCCTCGGCGACCTCGAGAGCCGTCATCGGGCCGCTCGCCTCCTCGAGTGCTGCGAGAATCCGGGTCGTCGTCGACGATCCCGCCGGGCTCGCTCCGGTCCCGCCGACGGCCGCGGCATCGTGGAGGTTGCGCAGCTGCCGCTCGAGATCGGTCTGCCCGACCTTATCCCGCTCCCAATAGCGGAGGAATCGAGCGTAGCGGCGCAGGAAGTTCTGCAGCACCTCGGCGGCGAAGGGCTTGACGATGTACGTCATCGCCCCCGCGCGCAGCGCCGAGCGGACCACCTGCGGATCCGTGACCGCCGAGAGCACGATCGCCTCGATATCGGTCTCGCGGATGAGTTCGACCCCAGTGCCTTCGGGCAGGACGTAGTCGACGAGAAGCAGATCGACCTCGTTCTCGGCGATGACCTCGCGGGCCGTCTTCAGGTCGCGGACGGGTTCGAGAGCCGTGAAGCCGGGCACCTCGTCGACGTACCGGGCATGGATCTGCCCGACGAAAAAATCGTCATCGAGCACGAGAACGTTGACCATCATCTCTCCTCATCTGTTCGGAATTCGTCGTCGCCGGGTATCGCGTCGACATCACCGTCGCCGTCAATCGCATCAGCATCGCCGTCTTCGCCCATGTCACCCACGTCGCCCGCGTCGGCCGCGTCGCCCACGTCGGCAGGATCGTCGAGGGCATCGGGCAGGCGCATGCCGAAGCTCGCCCCGCCGAGGTCCGGATCGTGGCCGTCGATGAGCCACACCGCTCCCCCGCCCTTCTCCGCGACCCGGCGGCTGAGCGCGAGTCCGATGCCGAGTCCGTGACCGTCTCCGGTGCCGGTTCCCGAGGTGAGTCCGATCCCGAAATCCGGCGCCGAGGCGGCCGTCGAGGTCGAGAATCCCTCGTCGAAGATCTTCCCCGCCACCTCGTCGTCGATCCCGTCGCCGGTGTCCGTGACGACCGCGTGGAGTTCCGGTCCGGAGCTGAGGACCTGCACCTCGACCCGACCGCCGTCCTCGGCATACCGACGACCCGCGACGGCCGCACGGACGGCATTGTCGATGAGGTTGCCGAGGATGAGCGTGACCGCCTCCGGGTCACGGACCGCACCGACGGCCAGGGAATCGGGGGTGACGGCCAGGGCCACTCCGGCCTCGGCGGCGGTCGTTCCCTTCGCTTCCAGAACGGCGCGCAGGTACGGGTCGGCCACGAGGTCGATGTCCTCGACGGGGGTCGTGATCGGCCCGGTTCCCAGCAGTGAGGACAGATAGGTGTGGGCTTCGTCCGTCGCGCCCGTGTCGACGAGACCGAGCACGGTGTGCAGCCGGTTGGCGAACTCGTGCCGCTGAGTGCGCAGGGCCCGGGCCATGGCGGTGACGGATTCGAGCTGGCGAGCCATCGTGAGCATCTGGGTCTCGTCCCGCAGTGTCACAACCCCGCCGACGGACACCCCGTCGCGTTGGACCCGGACGGCTGTGGCCAGCAGAATCCGGTCGCCGATCGTGATCCGGCGCCGCAGGGCTCCGTCCGCCGGGGCGTCAGCCATGAGCGCGGTGACCTCCCCGGGCACATTGACGAGTTCGTCGTCGGAGAGGTCGACAAGTTCGCGGTCGGAATCCCCCGCCGAGGCGGCTGCCCCGTTCGCGTCGGCCGTGCCGTTCGCATGGTCGACGTCCCCCGCCGAGGCGGCACGGAGCAGCTCCTTCGCGTTCGAGTTGCTCAGCGTGAGCTTCCCGTTCGTGTCGAAGCCGAGCACTCCGTCGTCGAGGCCGTGGAGCACGGCACCTTGGTCGCGAGCCATTTCGGCGAGCTCTTCGGGTCCGACGCCGAGCGTCTCCCGCCGCAGCCGGCGTCCGAGCCAATACGAGACTCCGACCCCGAGTGCCAGCGCAAGCACTGCCACGGTTCCGAGCAGCAGCATCTCCCGACGCACATCGGCATCGAGCACGGAGGCGAAGATGCCCACCGAGACCTCGCCGACGACGGTCTTGCCGTCCTCACTCGAATAGATCGGCACCTTCGCCCGCACCGTCTCGCCCAGGGTCCCGGATTCGTGGGAGACGTTCTCGCGTCCGGCGAGTGCCTCATCCGGCGACGTCGAGACCTTGTGCCCGATCTTCGACCGATCGGGGTGGGTGAGTCGGATGCCGCGATCGTCGGTGATGACGGCGAAGGTGATGCCCGACCGGTCGCGCAGATCATCGGTGATCCCCAGCATCGAAGTCACGAGCTGCTCATCGGGCTTCTCAGCGTGCTCGGCCGAAGCCTGGGTGGCGGCGGCGCGGACGTCCGGATCGATCGCCAGCGTGCGGGCAGTGGCCAGCGCCTTCGTCTCGGTCACCTCGGTGACGGTGCGCGCCCCCATCCACGCGAACACTCCGGTGACCAGGGCGAGGATCACGATGACGAGCGCGAGCTGAGAGATCAGCACACGTCGGGAGAACGAACGATGGGGCCGGGGCACGCGCTCAGCGTAGCCGCGTTTGAGCGCAATGCGCAAAAGGCGCGCAACGATCTAAACGCCATCAGTGCACACAAGCGCGCGCGGCCCGTGATCTGGGCCCTACGGTGTTTCGAGCCTCACATTCGCCTTCGAAGGAGAAGCTCGTGCTTGTCATTCTCGGTTTTGCCATGATCCTCGTCTTCATGACGCTGATTATGACCAAACGACTCTCGCCGATCCTCGCGCTCATCCTCGTGCCCACGATCTTCGGCCTCTTCGCCGGGGCCGGACTGGGCATCGGGGACATGGTCATGGACGCGATCGCCTCGATGTCGTCGACGGCAGCGCTGCTGCTCTTCGCCATCATCTACTTCGGCATCATGATCGACGTCGGTCTCTTCGACAAGCTCGTCGAGTTCATCCTCAAGGTCGCCGGCAACGACCCCGTCAAGGTCGTCCTCGGCACCGCACTGCTCACCGGCGCCGTGTCTCTCGACGGTGACGGATCGACGACGTTCATCGTCGTCACCGCGGCCATGCTGCCGATCTACCAGCGCCTCGAGATGTCTCCGGTGGTTCTCACCTGCGTCGCCGGTCTCATCAACGGCACCCTCAACATCGTCCCGTGGGGCGGACCGACGGCACGAGCCTCCTCGGCGCTGCAGATCGACGCCAACGAGATCTTCGTCCCCATGGTCCCGTCCTTGGTGGCCGGCCTGCTCGTGTGCCTCATCTTCGCTTACGTGCTCGGCATCTCCGAACGCCGCCGCCTGGCCAAGAACGGCGTCGCCTGGGTCGAGGACCGCGGTTCGAATCGTCGTATGGACCTCGTCGGCGCCGTGGCCGGAGCCAGCACGACCGTGGGTTCGTCCGCGGGCACCACCGCGGGCAGGCACGGACACGGATCCGGCTCGGCCGCCTCGGCGAATGATGACATCGCCACCGAGGCGATCCCCGCCTCCGCGGGCGACGCAGACGGATCCGCCGGAACTGGTTCGGGCCTGTCGAACACCGCGCTTGATCCCAACCGCGCGACCCTGCGTCCGAAGCTGTTCTGGTTCAACCTGGCCCTGACCGTGGCCGTGATGGTGCTGCTCATCATCGATATCCTGCCGCTGCCGTACCTGTTCATGATCGGCACCGTCATCGCGCTCATGGTCAACTTCCCGAAGATGAAGGATCAGCAGGAGGAGCTCGCCTCCCATGCGACGGCGATCATCTCCGTCGTGGCCATGGTCATGGCTGCGGGCGTGCTCACCGGCATCATGTCCGGCACCGGAATGGTCGATGCGATGGCCGAATGGCTCGTCGAGGTCATCCCGAACTCGATGGGACCCTACATGGCCGTCATCACCGGCTTGCTGTCGATCCCGATGACGTTCTTCATGAGCAACGATGCCTTCTACTTCGGCATCCTGCCCGTCCTCGCCGAGACCGCCTCCCACTTCGGCATCTCCGCGGCAGATATGGCCCGCGCATCGATCACCGGCCAGCCCGTGCACATGCAGTCGCCGCTCGTACCCGCGATCCTGCTGCTCGTATCCCTGTCGGGCGTCGAGCTCGGCGATCACCACAAGAAGGTGCTGTGGCGTGCGCTCATCGTCGCCCTCGTCATGCTCGCCGTGGGTGTCGCCGTCGGCGTCATCGGAATCGGCTGAGCGGAGGACTGCGATGACTGATCTCTATTCGACCTCGCACCCCCGATTCCCTGCCCCGTCCCTGCAGGTCACCGCCTCATCGGGCATCGGTTCGGTCTCAGCGACCGTGGTCCTGGCGCTGCGTCCGGATTCCTCGGACGAGGTGCTCGAACAGGCGATCGCCGCGGCCCGCCGTGAGAACGCAGCGGTGCAGGCGGTTGTGTTCGGCACGGATACGACGACGGCACCGTCCACGTCTCCCCTGGCCGAGTGCACCAAGTTGGGTGCCGCCCTCGCCGAGGCGGGACTCGAGTATGCCGTCCACCGTTCCGGTCCCGACCCGGCCGAGCAGATCCTCGGTCTCGCCGACGATCACGATGCCGCGTTGATCGTCATGAGCACGAAGCGACGCTCGCCCGTGGTGAAGCTGCTGCTCGGGTCGAGTGCACAGCAGGTCATCCTCGAGGCCGAGTGCCCGGTGCTGTTGGTCAAGTAGGGCTAGATTCCGGCGATTCCGCGGCCCGGAGCCAGGATTCCTCGCGGGTCGACCAGTTTCTTGATCTCGCGCAGACCCGACCGTCCCGGCTGCGGTCCCCAGGCGTCGACCTCGTCCCAGACCGGTGCGGGTGCGTGGATGAGTCGAGCGGCGATGACATGCAGGCCGAAGCTGCGCAGATGTTCGAGGACCACACGGGTGGCCACTCCCGGTTCGGACTCCGGTGCGCCGATGCCCAGTTCGAACGTGCCCGTGGCACTGCCGCGCAGCTGCAGCGGATAGCCGATCGTCGTCTCCAGTCGGGCGACGGCGTCGATGAGCGTCGGAATGAAACTCGGCGCCACGGACATTCCGATGGTCGCAGCCAGCCGCGCTCTGTGCCCCCACCATTCCGGCTGCCCGCACGGGGTCGCACCGGGGATCCGATCGACGAGGTGGCCCACTTCGGCCTCCACCTCGTCGGCCTCCCCTTCCACGAGGATCACTGTCGCCGCCGGTGAACCGGGTGGTCGTTCGATGACGACCGCGTCCGGGACTCTGCGGGCGATGAGGAGGTCGGCGGCCGCCTCGGTGCCGGGGATCCATATGAATCCCTGCGTTGCGGGTCGCCTCGTCAGACGGATCTCGGCCTCGACGATGATCGCTCGGCCTCCCCAGGATCCGGTGACGAGTCCGGGCAGATCGCGGCCGCCCAGGTCACGGTGGAGCCCGTGAGAGGTGCGGGCGATGGTCCCGTCGGCACCGACGACGGTCACGGATTCCACGGTCTCGGCCAGGCGAGGGCGGCGCAGGCAGCGGGGACCGGTGGCCGCGGTGGAGATCATTCCGCCCAGGGTGGCGCCGGCTTCGATGCGGTCGGCGGGAAGGTCACTGATGATCTCCAGACCAGACTGTGCGGCAAACCTGTTCAGGGCGCTGATCCGGGTGCCGGCTCCGGCACGGATGGTCCCGTCGCGAGGATCGGCCGCCTCGGCGATGGACGTCAGGTCGATGAGGAGTCCCGGAGTGGACGCGGGTGGATGATCGTCAAAGGCGGTGCCGCCGCCGAACACGGCCACGGTGCGGCGCTCGGCATGGGCACGGGCCATGAGTTCGGAGAGTTCGGCAATGCTTGAGGGGCTGGCCAGTCGGGGCAGTTCGTCTGTGGTCAGGCTCATCCCCACCTCCGTGTATCCGTCCGTCGTCGGCGCCTCCCACCTGCAGGTCGGTCGGGGACCGTCACGTGGGAGTGTGTATGTCGAGCTTAGCGAAGAACGCCCCCGAAATCGGTGCTCATGGCACAGATTTCGGGGGCGTTCGGCGTCGTCAGCGAGTGCCGATCACGGCATGCGGGCGTAAGCCGGCAGGGTGAGGAAGTCGACGTACTCGGGGTCGAGTGCGACCGAGACGAAGGTGTCGGTGGCGTCCTTCCAGCCTGCGTCGTCACCGGGCAGCTTGGCGACCTCCTCGGCGACGATGCGCTCGACGAGCTCCTTCGTCACCGTCTCACCGGAGTCGAGGGTGATTCCGGCGTCCAGCCACTGCCACACCTGGGAACGGGAGATCTCGGCGGTCGCGGCGTCCTCCATGAGTCCGTTGATGGCGACAGCGCCGTTGCCTTCGAGCCAGGCGCGCAGGTACTGGATGCCGACGGACACGTTGGTGCGCAGGCCCGCCTCGGTCATCGCACCCGGAGTCGACTTCACGTCGAGCAGATCGGCAGCGGTGACGTTGACGTCTTCGCGCTTGTTGTCGATCTGGTTGGGCTTCTCGCCGAGGGTCTCGGTGAAGACCTCCTTGCAGAGTGCGACCATTCCGGGGTGTGCGACCCAGGAGCCGTCGAAGCCGTTGGAGGCCTCACGCGACTTGTCCTCGCGGACCTTGTCGAAAGCGGCCTTGTTCGCGGCTTCGTCCTTCGAGGGGACGAAGGCGGACATTCCGCCGATGGCATGTGCCCCGCGCTTGTGGCAGGTGCGCACGAGCAGTTCGGTGTAGGCGCGCATGAACGGCACCGTCATCGTCACATCCGAACGGTCCGGCAGCAGATAGTCGGAGCCGCGGGAGCGGAAGTTCTTGATCACGGAGAAGATGTAGTCCCAGCGACCGGCGTTGAGACCGGCGGAGTGCTCGCGCAGCTCGTAGAGGATCTCCTCCATCTCGAAGGCCGCGGTGTAAGTCTCGATGAGCACGGTGGCGCGGATGGTGCCGCGGGCCAGGCCGAAGGCGTCCTCGGCGTGCTCGAAGACCTGGTTCCACAGGCGGGCCTCGAGGTGGGATTCCATCTTCGCGAGGTAGAAGTAGGGGCCGCGGCCCTTCTCGATCTGGATCTGACCGGCGGTCGAGAAGTAGAGGGCGAAGTCGACGAGCGAACCGGAGGTCTCCTCACCGTCGATGAGGATGTGCTTCTCCGGCATGTGCCAGCCGCGAGGACGCACGACGATGGTCGGCAGCTCCTCGTCGGGGGCGAGCTTGTATTCCTTGCCCTCGGGCGAGGTGAAGTCGATTTCGCGGTTGAGCGAGTCGAGGAGGTTGATCTGGCCCTGGATGACCGAGTCCCACTGCGGGGTGTTCGCGTCTTCCTGGTCGGCCAGCCACACCTTCGCTCCGGAGTTGAGCGCGTTGATCGTCATCTTCTTGTAGGTGGGGCCGGTGACCTCGACGCGGCGGTCTTCGAGACCGGGAGCCGGGGGTGCGACCTGCCAGGAGGGATCGTTGCGGATCTCCGCGGTCTCGGGGAGGAAGTCGAGGTCCTTGCCTGCGGCGATTTCGGCCTGGCGTTCCTTGCGAGCCTCGAGGCGCTCGAGGCGGTCGCCGTTGAACTTCCGGTGCAGATCGACGATGAGCTCAAGCGCCTTGGGCGTGAGGACCTTCTCAGCCCCGTCCGGCAGCTCACCGGTGATCTCCATCCCGGCGGGGATGTCCAGGTTTTCGATATGAGCGGTCATCGATGGTTCTCCTTAGTCAGCACATCGGTGCTGCGTCCTTTTCCACATCTGGTGATGCGATATGTTCGCTGGTCAACGGGGTTTTGACTGCGAAACTTTCACATTGTGAAAATGTTTGTTCACACAACGAAAGAATATGAGGTGATGCACGTCTCGTCAAACCATATCCTGCATTCGAGACGGTGTGTTCATTGACTCCGCCCAAGGGGCCGGAGAGGATAAGGGGAACATCTCTCATGGACTCGCCGATGCGGCAATGATGCCGCGGATCGGACTCACGGTGGACAACCTCGCTGTTGCAGCTCTCTTGGCCCTCTCCCCCATCCTCTTGGCCGGAATCCTTCTCATCGGATTCCGCTGGCCCGCCAAATACGCCATGCCCATCGGACTGGTCGCCGCAGCGCTCGTCGCGAACTTCGCGTGGAAGATCGAGTGGGTGACGATCGGCGCCTCGGTCGTCCAGGGCCTCCTCGTCGCGATCGGCCTGCTGTGGATCGTCTTCGGTGCGCTTCTGCTGTTGGCCACGATCACTCGGTCCGGAGCGATCGAGACCATCCGCGCCGGCTTCATCGCGATCTCCCCGGACCGGCGGGTGCAGGTCATCATCGTCGCCTGGCTCTTCGGCTCGTTCATCGAAGGTGCCGCCGGCTTCGGCACTCCGGCCGCCGTGGTCGCCCCGCTCATGTTGGCCCTCGGCTTCCCCGCGATCGCCGCGGTGCTCGCCGGTCTCATCATCCAGTCGACGCCGGTGAGCTTCGGCGCCGTCGGCACTCCGATGATTCTGGGCATCGGCTCCGGGCTTTCGCAGGAGGACGGGTCGATGTCGGCCGATGTCGCCGAACGTGCCGGTCAGCTCGGCCTCGGCCAAGCCGAATTCGTCGCTCACACCGCGACGCAGGTCGCGCTCATCCACGCCTGCTGCGGCATCCTCATCCCGCTGCTGCTGTCATGCATGATGACAGGATTCTTCGGCGCCAACCGACGCTTCGCCGATGGCCTAGCCATCGCCCCGTTCGCGATCTATGCGGCCGCGGCGATGATCGTGCCCTACCTCATCGTGGCCAATGTGCTCGGGCCTGAGTTCCCGTCGCTGCTCGGCGGGCTCATCGGTCTGGCCATCGTCGTGACGACCTCGCGGATGGGCTTCCTCATGCCGAAGAAGACTTGGGACTTCGCTCCGCGTGAGAAGTGGCCGTCGTTCTGGATGGGCACCGTCGACCCGAACAAGGAGAAGGCGCAGCTGACCAAGAAGATGTCGCTGCCCCGCGCGTGGTCGCCCTATCTCATCGTCGTCGCCCTGCTGCTCATCACGCGCAATGTGCCCGCGATCAAGGAGTTCCTCAACGGTCCGGCCGTGATCAAGATCGACAACATCTTCGGCACCCCGATCAGCCAGAACATGGATCTGCTGTGGTCGCCCGGCGCGATCTTCGTCCTCGCCTGCGGGCTGACGTACTTCATCCACCGGATGACGAAGAAGCAGATCGCAGGATCGTGGCAGATCGCCGGTTCGCAGATCGCCGGCGCGGCAGTGGCCCTGCTGTGTTCCCTGCCGCTGGTGCGCGTGTTCATCAACTCCGGTGCCGACTACAACGGCGCCGGCCTGGATTCGATGCCGGTCACCCTCGCCGAGGCGGCCGCCAGCTCCGTGGGCGACGCCTGGCCGCTGTTCGCCCCGTTCGTCGGCGCCCTAGGCGCCTTCGTGGCAGGCTCGAACACCGTCTCGAACGTCATGTTCTCGCAGTTCCAGTTCTCCACCGGCACCGCGATCGGCGCGGCCAGCCCCGAGACCGTGGTCGCAGCTCAGGCGGTCGGCGGCGCCGCTGGAAATATGGTGGCCGTACACAACGTCGTGGCCGCCTCGGCGACGGTGGGACTCATCGGTCGGGAGGGCGAGCTCATCCGGCGCACCTCGATCCCGATGCTCGTGTATTCGCTGACCGCGGGCGCCCTGGCGTTCATCGGACTCAACGGGCTGGGCTTCAACGCGGGCACCGTCGTCCTCACCGCGATCATCATCGGCCTCGCCGTCGTCGTGGTGATGATCCGCCGCTCGCCGGGCAAGCCGCTGCCGGGCCTTGAGGCAGGAGGCGGCAGCGCAGCCATGGCCGAGGGGATTGCCGAAGGCGCCGACGGGCACTCGGCTCGCGGCGGCAGCTCTGACATCGACGATGACGAACCGGAGCCCACCGCTCGCGCTTAAGGGCCCGCAACTTTCCGCGGATCGTCCCCGCACTTGACGCTTCCGCACGCGCGAATCGTCCCCCGCACCAGGTGTCATCGCCTTTTGAGTCGGGAGTCATCGCCTTTTGATCCACGCATCGGGTTCAAACGCGATGCACCGGTCAAAAGGCGATTCGCCCAGAACGCGACAACGCCCGCAGAGCCTCACGAGGAGGCATCTG
Source organism: Brevibacterium sp. H602 (assembly GCF_051172395.1). Classification (NCBI taxonomy): domain Bacteria; kingdom Bacillati; phylum Actinomycetota; class Actinomycetes; order Micrococcales; family Brevibacteriaceae; genus Brevibacterium; species Brevibacterium sp. H602. The sequence continues at coordinate 116,549 of NZ_JBPIZD010000011.1, forward strand.
CGGGCGTTCGCGGTTTCGTCGGTGTAGCAGACCGACGACGGAGCCGCTCGAAAGGGGAGTCTCAGACGATGACGACCATGGGGACGATCATCGGCTTGCGGCGCAGCTTCGAGGACACCCAGCGGCCGACGGTGCGGCGCACCACCTGCTGCAGCTGGTACTGATCAGTGGTGCCGTCACGCAGGGCATCCTCGACGGCCTTCTGCACCTTCGGGACGATCGAGTCGAAGACGTCATCGGACTCGGCCACACCGCGGGCGTGGATCTCGGGTCCGGCGATGAGCGACTTCGTCTGCGAGTTCACGGCCATGAAGATCGTCACGAAGCCCTCACCGGACAGGACGAGGCGATCCTTGAGGTCCGCCTCGGTGATCTCACCGACCGAGGAACCGTCGACGAAGACGTAGTTGCAGTCGACGGCGCCGACGACCTCGGCGTGACCGTCCTTGAGGTCGACGACCCAGCCGTCATCGGCCAGCACGATATTGTTCGGGTCGACTCCGGTCGCCTCGGCGTGACGGGCGTTGGCCAGCAGGTGGCGCCACTCGCCGTGGACGGGCATGACGCCGCGGGGCTTGACGATGTTGTAGCAGTAGAGCAGCTCGCCGCCGGAGGCGTGGCCGGACACGTGGATCTTCGCATCGGCCTTCGAGATCACGCGGGCGCCGAGCTTCATGAGGCCGTTGATGACCTTGAACACGGAGTTCTCATTGCCCGGGATGAGCGAGGAGGCGAGGATGACTGTGTCGCCGTCGCCCACGTCGACGCGGTGGCTGCGGTTGGCCATGCGGGACAGGGCGGCCATCGGCTCGCCCTGGGACCCGGTGCACATGAGGACGATCTGGTCCTCCGGGTAGTCGTCGACCTTCTTGATGTCGATGAGCGTTCCCTGGGGCACGTTGAGGTAGCCGAGGTCCTCGGCGATCTTCATGTTGCGCACCATGGAGCGGCCGACGAGGGCCACCTTGCGACCGTGGGCGGTGGCGGCGTTGAGTACCTGCTGCACACGGTGGACGTGCGAGGAGAACGAGGCGACGATGATGCGGCGTTCGGCGGTGCCGAAGAGGTTCTCGAGCACCGGCCCGATGTCCTTCTCCAGCGCGGTGAAGCCGGGAACCTCGGCGTTCGTCGAGTCCGTCATGAACAGGTCCACACCCTCTTCACCGAGGCGGGCGAAGGCGCGGAGGTCGGTGATGCGGCCGTCGAGCGGCAGCTGGTCCATCTTGAAGTCACCGGTGTGCAGGATGTTTCCGGCGCCGGTGCGGATGAACACGGCCAGGGCGTCGGGGATCGAGTGGTTGACGGCGACGAATTCGAGGTCGAAGGGACCGAGCTGGTCGACGTCGTCTTCCTTCACCACACGGGTGATGGGCTTGATGCGGTGCTCTTTGAGTTTGGCTTCGATGAGCGCGATCGTCAGCTGCGAGCCGAGGATCGGGATGTCGCCCTTGCGGCGCAGCAGGTAGGGAACGGCGCCGATGTGGTCTTCGTGGCCGTGGGTGAGCACGAGGCCGATGATGTCATCGAGGCGGTCATCCAGGTAGGAGAAGTCGGGGAGGATGAGGTCGACGCCGGGCTGGTCCTCTTCGGGGAAGAGCACACCGCAGTCGACAATGAGGAGTTTGCCGTGGTATTCGAAGACGGTCATATTGCGGCCGACTTCGCCGAGTCCGCCGAGCGCGACGATGCGGACGGCTTCTCTGTCCATCTTCGGCGGGAGGGACAGTTCTTGGGTCAATGCATTATTCACTGAGGTAACCACTCCTGGTCAATTGGGCGGCGACGAACGCCATCTGCTCCTCATCAGCTGGGAGCAGCGGCATACGCACGTCGCGGTTGTCGAGTATTCCTTGGGCCTGCAGAGCGGCCTTCGCCGAGATCACTCCCGGCATGTGGTTCATGAGCGCATCCACCACGTCCGCGGTGTCGCGGGAAAGGGTGCGTGCGGTGTTGAGGTCGTTGTTGGCCACTGCGGAGACCATGGCGGCGAACCGGTCCGAGCAGACGTGTCCGGCCACGGACACGAGCCCGAGCGCGCCGAGAGACAGCAGCGGCAGGTTGAGGGCGTCCTCGCCGGAGTAGTACACGAGCGAGGAGTTGTTCATGACGAACGAGGAGGCGAAGAGGTCTCCCTTGGCGTCCTTGACCGCGAGGATGTTCGGGTGGTCCGAGAGTCGCAGCAGAGTGTCCGTGATGATCGGGGCACCGGCGCGGCCGGGAATGTCATAGAGCATGACCGGCAGGTCGGTGGAGTCGGCGGCCGCGCGCATATGGGCTTCGATCGCCGGTTGGGTCGGCTTCGAGTAGTACGGGGTGACGAGCAGGATCCCGTCGGCTCCGGCGTCGGCCGAGCGGCGGGAGAGGTCGATGGTGTGTGCGGTGACGTTGTTGCCGGTGCCGGCGACGATCTTCGCCCGCTTGCCGATGACACCGCGGACGACGCGGATGAGTTCGACCTTCTCGTCGTCGGTCGTCGTCGGAGATTCGCCGGTGGTGCCGGAGACGACGAGCATGTCGTTGCCGAGCTCGACGAGGTGGTTCGCCACCTTCTCCACGGACGCATAGTCGATGCTGCCGTCGCGCTTGAATGGAGTCACCATTGCCGTGCCGACGGAACCGAACGCGTCAATGGCAGTCGCTGCTGCCTGATCACCGAGAATCGCCATAGACCCAAGGATACCGCCCACGTCGTCTCATCAGTGCAGTGGTCCACCCGCGTTGCGGGTGTCGTTCGCCTCGGATGCGGCGCTCATGCGGCCACAGTGAGAGACAGATCACACCCGTGTCCGTCTGATCGTCTACGCTTGTGCCCTGCCTGCCACCGAAACTCAGGAGTTTTCGATGACCCGCACCCGCATCCGCGATTTCCATGATGATGACCTCGACGGAATCATCCGTCTCTTCGAAGCCGCCGTCCCGGAATCCGAGTCCGCTCCCCCGCTCTATCCGCTCTCCGAGGTGTTGGCCGCCTGCCAGCGCAATCAGGCCGTTGTGGCCGTCCGCGATGAGGAGATCGTCGGTGCCGCCGTCGGTCGCGCCGCCCACGGTCAGGGAGTTCTCGTGTTCTTCCATGTCCTGGAGGCGGTGCGTGCCGATCCGGAGCAGGGCACCCGAGCCGAGGCGGGGCTGCTCGATGCGCTCGAACGCCGTCTCATGCCGCTGGGCCTGGGGAAGCTGTCGATGCTCATTCCCGCCGGCACCTCGGCCTGCGATGGTCTGGTGGCCAACGGTTTCGAGACCCGGTCCGGGTTGAAGTACGTCGAACGGCACCTGCCGGTGCAGCGTCGTGAGCTCGACCGGCTCAAAGCGGTCGGGGGACGGATTCTGCCGCGCCACCTCTGGGATGGGGTGAGCGGGATGCAGGAGGAGAAGGACATGCTCGAGGACCGCCTCGTCGTGCCCTTGGCCGAACCGGATCTCGCCGATCATTTCGGGGTGGTGCCGCCTCGGGCGGTGATGCTCTTCGGTCCGCCGGGGACGGGGAAGACGACCTTCGCGAAGGCGGTGGCATCGCGGTTGGACTGGCCGTTCGTCGAGGTGTTCCCGTCGCGTCTGTCCGGTGAGCCCAGTGGTGTGGCTGCGGGTCTGCGGACGACGTTCGAGCAGATCAACGAGCTCGAGCATGCCGTGGTGTTCATCGATGAGGTCGAGGAGATCGCGTCGAAGCGCGGAGGTGAGCCGCCGTCGCCTACCCAGGGGGTGACGAATGAGCTGCTCAAGCAGGTTGCAGAGTTCCGGGATCGGGAGGGCCGGCTGCTCATCTGTGCGACGAACTTCGTCCGTGCCCTCGATGCGGCGTTCCTGCGGCATGGGCGCTTCGACTATGTCATTCCCATCGGTTTGCCGGATGCCACCGCCAGGGCGGCGATCTGGTCGCGCTACATTCCCGAGCACACGATCGCCGGTGTCGATCTCGATGTGCTCGTCGATGCCAGTGACGGGCTGACCCCGGCCGATATCGAATATGCGGCCCGGCGGGCTTCGCAGGAAGCGCTGGCCTCGTCGCTGCGACAGCAGCACGTCGATATCTCGTCGCGGACGGATGTGCTGTCGACCGATGACTATCTCGAGGCTCTGCGGGCGACGCGGGCGACGGTGTCCGAGGAGACGGCCCGGGAGTTCGGCGAGGACGTCGATACGATCGCGAGGTTGTGAGGCGGGGCCCTCTCAGCCTTCGAGCAGGCGGTCAGCGGTTTCGATGAGGATCCGCGTCATCGTGCGCGGTTCCGGTCCATGGCCGGCGACGATGGCGAGATCGAAGCCGTCGATGATCGCGATGAACGTGTCGACCACCTCGGCGGCGGTGAGTTCGAAGAGTCCGAATTCGGCCCTCTCAAGCCCATCGTCGACGATCGTCCGAAACAGTTTCCGCCACCCGTCGAACACGGCGTCGACGCAGTTCTGCAGGCCTTCGTCGGTGCGCGCGGCAGTGACGAGTTCGAGCCAGATCCGTGATCGCTGCTCGTGCATGCCCACGCCGTGGATGGCTGCGAACGCGTCGTGGAGGCGATAGCGAGCCATCTGACCGCGGGGGTCATCGCCGGGTTTCGACATCTGTTCGAGGTGCAGCAGCACTGTGGCCGTATGGAAGGAGAACGACTGGGCCAGCAGTTCGTCCCGGGACTCGAAGTAGTACTGAACTGTGCCGATCGACATTCCAGTCGCATTCGCCACGTCCCCGAGCCGGACGGCAGCGGGTCCGCGAGCGACGATCGCGTCGAGAGTCGCTTGGATGATCGCGAACTTCTTCGCTTCGGCCTGCTCGGGCGGCTGTGTCGGGCGCGGGCTCATGATGAGACCGCCTGTTCTCCTGTGGCCGGTTCCCTTGGCGGCCGGTGGCCGGCGCGTTCACCTGTGGCCAGCTGGGTGGCCGCGGTCAGTCCTTCGTAGACGGCCTCTTCGACCGTGCGCGGAGCCAGGGCGTCGCCGATCACCGTCACCGAGGCGGCTCCGAAGTCGAGGTCGACCGTTACCGATCGCGGGGCTCCGGAGACGATCGTCGCGGCGACATCGTCGACCTCGTGCACGACCTCGCAGAGGGTGGACTGCAGGTAACCGGTGTCGGCATCGACTCCGACGAGGCGGGCGTCATTGACGAACTCGAAGCGACCGGTCCGCAGCGCTTGGGCCACGAGCAGGGTGCGCGTGTACTGCTGGATCGCGGCGCCGGCGAAGTTCGCCGCCGTCGCGAGAACCACGTGCCGCCCGGCCTCGGCCAGACGCAGGGCGATGCCGAGGCCGATCCAGTCACCCTTCCAGTCCGTGACGAGCACGCGGCCGGGCGGAAGATCCGGGGTCTCCCGCAGATAGTCGCGAGCCCCGATGACGAGCGCATCGTCGGCGACTTCGAGGGCAGGCATGCGCTGTTCGGCTCCCGTGGCGATGATGACGTGGTCGGGGGCCACCTCGGCGATGAGGTTCTGGGTGGCCGGTGCGGAGGTGCGGATGTCGACGCCGGCGCGGGCCGCCTCGGCGGTAAGGTTCGTCGCCGCTCCCCCGAATTCGGATCGATACGGCAGCTCCTGAGCCAGCAGCACCGCCCCGCCGAGGTGGGGCTCCTTTTCGCACAGGACGACGTCATCGCCCTGTTCGGCGGCAATCGCGGCGGCCTTGAGTCCGGCCGGTCCCCCGCCGATGACGAGGACTCGGTCGCGGGTGCGCACTGTTGGTCGGGGAAGGAAGGTGAGCTCCCGGCCTGATTCGGGGTATTGAATGCATGAGATCGGCACGCCCTGTTGGAAGTGGCCGATGCAGGCTTGGTTGCAGCCGATGCAGGCGCGGATCTCATCGACTCGGTCGGCCCGGGATTTGTTCGCGATCTCGGGGTCGCAGATCATCGCACGGGTCATGATCGCCATATCGGTGCGGCCCTCGGCGATCGCGGTTTCGGCTTCGTGGGGCTGGTTAATGCGGCCGGCGACCATGACGGTCTTGTCGGTGATCTTCTTGACCTGCTCGGACAGGTTCGCGGCGTAGCCGGGGTCGATCTGCATCGAGGGCACGATGTGGACGGCACCTTGCAGGGTGGAGGAATCGCCGGCGGTGATCGAGAAGTAGTCGAGGCAGTCGACGCCGTCGGCGGTCAGGGTGTCGAGGTGTTCGATGAGGTCGAGGATCTCGGTGGCGACGAGGCCGTCCTCGGTCTTCTCCTCACCGGAGATCCGCACGCCCACCACGACATCTGGGCCGACTGACTGACGGACGGTCTGGGCCGCCTCGGCGAGGAAACGGCGGCGGTTCTCCGGGCTGCCGCCGTAGTCGTCGGTGCGGGTGTTGACGGCGGGGTTGAAGAATTGGATGGGCAGGTAGCCGTGGCTGGCGACGATCTCGACGCCGTCGATTCCGGAGTCGGCGATGCGTTTCGCGGCGTGTCCGTAGCCGGCGATGATGTCGCGGACCTCGGCGGTGGTCAGGGTTTCGGGGACGACTTTGAAGCGTTCCTGCGGTTCGTCGCTCGGGGCCTTAGCGCGGGGTGCCATGCCGCGTTCACCGTCCATGACTTCGCGGCCGGGGTGGAAGAGCTGAGCGAAGATCGTGGCTCCGTGGCGGTGGACCGCCTCGGCGACGTTCTGGTATCCGGGGATGGAGGATTCGTCGGTGGCCATGAGGACGTGGCTGGTATAGCGGGCGGTTTCGTGGACGCCGGAGACCTGGAGGACGATGAGTCCGGCCCCGCCTTTCGCGCGGGCCTCATGGTAGGCGACGAGGTCAGCACCGATGTGGCCGTGATCGTCGAGGACGGTGTCATGGCCGGAGGAGACGATGCGGTTGCGGATCGTCGAGGAGCCGATGGTGATGGGGTCGAAGAGGTGCGGGAACAGCTGTGACATGATCGTCCTTGATCAGATCGTCGGGATCGTCCGACGTGTTCGTTCGGACGGGGTGCCTCAGTTATTCATATCACCGTATGACGAACTGCGGCAAGGGGTCGGCTCAGGTCAATCGACTGCTTGACTAGCTTCCTGCAGTTACCCTGAAGCTATGCCTGACGCCTGCTTTTCACATCCTCGACTTGCACAGGTCTATGACCCCCTTGATCCTGACCGATCCGATCTGGACACGTATGCGAACTTGGTCGTCGAGTTCGGAGCGGAAGCTGTGCTCGATGTCGGGTGCGGCACTGGTGAGTTCATCGCTCGGCTCGTCGACATGGAAGTCAGGGCTCTCGGCGTCGATCCTGCTGCAGCCTCCCTACGCGTCGCAGAGTCCAAACTGACACCTGGTTCAGCAGAGCTTGTCATCGGCACAGTTTCCGCCCTGGCTGGGGACAACGCTCTGAGAAACTCCTTCGATATGGCAACGATGACCGCGAATGTCGCACAGGTCTTCCTCGACGACGATGAGTGGCTCTCCACATTGCGCACGATCCGTCGGTGCCTTCGTTCCGGGGGAAGGTTGGTGTTCGAAACACGCGATCCAGCGGACCAAGCTTGGGAGCGGTGGACCAAAGAAGCGACTCACCGCACCGTCGACCTGGGAGATTTGGGCGAGGTCGAGGAGTGGATCGAGACGACGAATGTGGAAGGTGAGTTCGTCACCTTCGTATCACCAACGATCTTCCACCTTGACGGAGAACGCATCGATTCGACGTCCACACTGCGGTTCAGACCAAATTCTGTGCTCGAACAGACTTTATCGGAAGCAGGATTCACCGAGGTCGAGATTCACGATCTCCCCTACGCTCCCGGCCGCGGATGGCTGTTCATCGCCATTGCCGGTTCCTGATGATGCCGACGGCCGAAGTCGGGTCGTCACAGTTCACGATCTTTCACATCAGAGCTGATCACCGGACACAGCGAAGGTGTCGCAACTGTTCAGGCCCTCGTTGTATCCGGTGGTGAACCATTTCTGACGCTGCTCGCTCGAGCCGTGGGTGAAGGATTCCGGGTTGACGAAACCGGACTGTTCCTGGATGTGGTCGTCGCCGACGACGAAGGCCGCGTTGAGAGCGTCGTCGAGCTGCTCTTTGGAAGGCTCTTCGAGATACGGGGTGCCGTTATCGTCGGTGAGAGTGGTGACATTGCCCAGCCAGGCACCGGCGTAGCAGTCGGCTTGGAGTTCGGTGCGCACGCCGTTGCTCTCCGGACCGGTGCCGTTGTTCGGGTGCTCGCTCATCACGCCCGTGATGTTTTGGATGTGATGGCCCCATTCGTGGCCGACGATGTAGAGCTGGGCGAGCTCATCGGCCGAGGCACCGTACTGCTGACGCAGAATGTCGAAGAAGCTCGGGTCGATGTAGACGCCCTGATCGGCCGGGCAGTAGAAGGGTCCGACCTGGTTCGATGCGGTTCCGCAGCCGGTTGACGTCTGACCGTCGACCAGTGTCATCGCCGGCGGTTCGTAGCCGTCGACCTGCTGTGCCCAGTAATCGTCGAGGACGACCTGCGCTCCGGCCATTCGACAGTCGATGTTCGTGTTCGCATCCTCGCCCGTATCGCACTGGGACATGCTCGTCCCGCTCGATTGGTTCTGACCGCCGTCGTCAGGGGTGATTCCGCCCATCAGTCCGGTGACATCAACGCCGAGCAGCGGTCCGATGAGGAAGACGAGCAGGCCGACGATGCCCACGCCGCCGCCCCCGACGATCGCGGTGTTGCGACCGCGTTTGCTCGTCTTGTTGCCGCTGATATCGGCGTTCGGGTTGAAGGTCATGGCATAAAGATACCCCGGGAGCGTACGCGGGAGGGCGCGCAGAAGTGAAGTCGTGTGAGAATCGTTCCATGAGCTCTCACCCGGCGGAACCTCACCGAGCGCACGACGCGGACTCCACGGCCACCTCGGCGAGGGTTGCCCGTCGGCTCAGCCCCGATGGGCGGCTCATCGGACTCGATGTCGCCCGCGGGATCGCCCTCTTGGCGATGATGGTCACGCACATCTTCGCCCTCAGCGACGAGACGGGGATGCCGACCTGGGCGGCGGTCTTCGCCGGGCGCGCCTCGGCGCTGTTCGCGGTCCTCGCCGGCTGTTCCCTGGTGCTCTCGACCCGATCGCGGATGGCAGTATCGGGGCGGTTGCGCGATGCGGCACCGAGCGTGCTCATCCGGGCGGCGGCCATCGTCCTCATCGGGCTCTGCCTCGGGTCGATCTCCGGACTGCTCGCGGTCATCCTCGTCAACTACGGGATCATGTTCGCCCTCGCCCTGTTCTTCCTGCGGTTGCGCGCGGGGGCGCTGTTCGCGATCGCCGGGGTCTGGATGGTTGTCTCCCCCGTTGTCTCGATGTGGGTGCGTTCGACGTTCCTCCTCGAACCGAGCTACCTGCCGATGGGCTTCTTCGACTTCGCGACGCCGGGGACGATGCTCACCGACCTCTTCCTCACCGGCTATTACCCGGTGCTGCAGTGGCTGTCATACATTCTGCTCGGCATGGCCGTGGCGAAGCTCGACATCGGACGCCACCTGCTCGCACTGTTCACCACCGGGCTAGGATTCTTCGTCATCGGTCGCGGTGCCTCATGGATTCTGCTCAATGTCTTCGGTGGCGATGCCGCGCTCGTGGAAGTTTCGCAGATGTGGGGCACGGACCTCACAGCGGCACTGTTCACCGGCAGCTACGGGGTGACTCCGGCGACGTCGTGGTGGTGGCTGGCGATCGCGGGACCGCATTCGGGGACGCCGTTCGATCTTCTCTCCACCGGCGGAACCGCGGTGATGACGATCGCTGCGTGCCAGGCCGCAGCGGTGCTCTTGGGTCGCCGGTCATGGGTGCTCGCGCCGCTGTCGGCGCCGGGATCGATGCCGTTGAGCGTGTATTCGGCGCACGTCGTGCTGTTGGAGATCACGAGGTCTCAGATCGTCGGCGGCCCGTTGGAGGCATCCGCAACTGTTGGCGAGCAGACTCTCGAGTTCGTCATCCACGCGGCAACGTTCGTGCTGCTGCCTCTGCTGTGGAAAGCATTTGTCAGCTTGCGCGGCCCGCTAGAAGGCGGAATCGCGGGCATCATCAGGGTGGCGTCGCCGGGACCTAAGCGCCCTGCTTCTGACCTTCCCGGAACAGGCTGATCGACTTGCGCATCGTGGCGCGCGCCCGTTTGCGGTCGCCGCTGGCGTCGTAGGCGCACGAGAGCCGGAACCAGGACCGCCAGTCCTCGGGGGCGGCCTCGGCTTCGGCCTGGTACTTCACGAATTCCTTGTCGGCGGCCTCGCGGATGATCTTCCCGCCCGGTGTCCTGGGCAGGTCGTCGACGGGCAGTCCGCCTTCCTTCCCGAGGATGCGCGCGAGCTTCTCCGTGCGGGCGCCGAAGACGAGTTCAACGATGAGCGTCCATGCGCCGATGATGGGCAGGACGAACAGGGCGATGCCCATGATCTTGGGGATCATCGCGGGTTCGCGGACGAGGATCCACGCCCTCTGTCCCATGAGGACGAAGTAGAAGACGAGGACGACGGAGACGATGATCGCTCCGATCTTGGCCTTCGACATCAGAGGTCGAGCATGTTCTCGAGGCCGTGGATGAGCCCCGTGTAATCGGCGATGGACCGCACGGCGGTGACGATGCCGGGCATGAACGCCGAGGTGGAGTGCGAGTCCGTGCGGATGGTCAGGGCTTCACCGTCGGAGCCGAAGAGGATCTCTTCGTGGGCGTTCATGCCCTGCTGACGGATGGCGTGGACGTGGATTCCGTCGATGACGGCGCCGCGTGCACCCTGCGGATCGGATTCGGTGGAGTCGGGAACGGCGGGCAGTCCGGCGGCGTTGCGTGCCGCAGCGATGCGCTGGGCCGTGTGGTTCGCCGTGCCGGACGGGGCGTCGAGTTTGCGGGTGTGGTGGATCTCGACGACTTCGGCCGAGTCGAAGTAGGGTGCGGCGAGTTCGGCGAAGCGCATGGCCAGGACGGCACCGATCGAGAAGTTCGGGGCGATGAGCACCGCGGTCTCCGGGTGGTCCTTGAGTGTGGCTTCGAGGCGGGCCAGACGGTCGTTGTCCCAGCCGGTGGTGCCGACGACGGTGTCGATGCCGTTCTCGACGAGGAAGGTGACATTGTCCTCGGTGGATTTGGGCACGGTCAGTTCAACGGCGACGTCGATGTTCTGCTCGATCAGGGTCTCCAGCGAATCGCTGCTGCCGAGTGCGGCGACGAGTTCGAGTCCTTCGGCGTCATTGATCGCATCGACGGCGTGGGATCCCATCCGCCCCTTGGCTCCGATGACGGCTACGCGAATGCTCATATGCTGCTGACTCCTTGTGCGATGATCCCTGCGAGGTGTGCCTGTCGGGCCGAGACGGAACGACCGGAACGATCTCCGCCAGTCAGTCTAGCGACCCTCGCCGGATCTCTTCACATCCAGTGACCATCCGAACACTCCCAATTACTACCTGACGGCGGCCCAGCAACCTGGCGCGAGGTATCTGGGCCGCCGTCAGGTAGTTCTGGAGGGGACGGTGCGGGGTCAACGAGGTGGGTCGAACGGTACGCGCGGTCCACGGTGCCGCGGGTCTCCACTCAGCCGAGCGCAGACCTCGGCGTCGTATCTGATGCCGTCGTAAAGGAGTTTCTTTCGTTCGCGGCCTTCGACGATGAAGCCCGCATTCCTGGCGACTGCGGCCGAAGCCGGGTTGCTCACCCGGTAGCCGAGTTCGAGCCGGTAGATCCCGAGTTCGTCGTGGAGGAGATCGACGAGGCTGCGCAGCGCCGCCGACACCACGCCATGGCCGCGGGCCTCGGCCACCGACCAACAGGAGATCCACGCGCTCGAGTGGCGGCGTTCGATCCCGGGGGCCATGACGTTTCCAAGGATTCGTCGGCCTGAACGATCAGCATCGCCAACGATCGGCCGAGCGCAGAGGTCACCGGCATCCTCGGCGTCGGTGATGGTCTCCAGCCATGTCCGGGCACCACCGATCGTACGGTCGTCGGGGATGTTGCTCAGCAGTGCTTCGTCGGCCCGCTTGTACACCTCAGCCAACGCCTCGGCGTCGCCCGAGGCACCTGCCTGCCACGGTCTGAGCATTGCGTTCATCCGGCCGCCTTATCCGCGGTTGGGGGCCCAGCCGCCGGTCGGCCAGCGCTCGTTCTGGACTCTCAAACAACCTGACGGCGGCCCAGCTACCTCGCGCGAGGTTGCTGGGCCGCCGTCAGGTAGCAATTGGGGTGTCAGCCGAGGAGGAGGCCCTTGGTCTGAGCGACTGCGCGGTCGAAGCGTGCGCCGGCGTCGGCCCAGTTGACGATGTTCCACCAAGCCTTGACGTAGTCGGGCTTGACGTTCTGGTAGTCGAGGTAGAAGGCGTGCTCCCACATGTCGAGCTGCAGAACCGGGGTGCCGCCGAGCTGGATGTCGGACTGCTGGTCCTTGAGCTGCTCGATGAAGAGGTTTCCGCCGAGCTGGTCGTAGACGAGGACGGCCCAGCCGGAGCCCTGGATCGTGGTGGCCGCGGTGGTGAAGTGCTCGCGGAACTTGTCGAACGAACCGAACTGGTCGTCGATGGCTGCGGCGAGTTCACCGACCGGCTTGTCTCCACCGTCCGGGGACATGTTGTTCCAGAAGATCGAGTGGTTGACGTGACCGCCCAGGTTGAACGCGAGGTCGCGCGTCAGCTTCGGCACAGCGGCGAGGTTGCCGGATTCGCGAGCTTCGGCCAGCTGCTCAACGGCGGTGTTGGCGCCCTTGACGTAGGTGGCGTGGTGCTTGTCGTGGTGCAGCTCCATGATGCGAGCCGAGATGTGCGGCTCAAGAGCGGAGTAGTCGTAGGGCAGTTCCGGAAGTGTGTACTGCTCAGCCATGAGATTCCTCCTGATCAGATTTGATGACCACCACATCGGTGGCTTCATTTCGACCCTATCCCAGGGTCTCATCTCGAACAACAAGAGCCCCTCGGGTCCTATTCCATAACACGCGAAAAGAACGGCAAACCTGTCCTCACGCGCCCGATCCGAGGATTCCACCGCCCCGATGTCCCGAATCCTGAGACACCGAACAGATCATTCACCCCGGAAGCATGGCCTCACCCGCCCGCGATCGTTCGAAGATGTGGATGAGGGTCGGGCCCGCGTGGCCATCCGCCTCGTAGAGGGCCGCCAGCAGCGCCTCCTCACCGTCGACATGGACCCCGCGGGCGCCCATTGCCCTGGCCAGGGCCGGGAAGTCCGGACCGGTGAGGACGACTCCGGAGGGTTCGTCGCCGCGGTCGGACATTTCGTTGCGGATCTCCCCGTAGCCGCCGTTGTCGACGATGACGAGGGTGACCTGCACCTGCGCCTGCACGGCTGCCGCGAGCTCGGCGATCGTGAACATCGATCCGCCGTCGCCTTCGATCGCGATGACCCGCGCCGAGGCGGTCGCGAGCTTCGCGCCGATCCCTGCCGGCAGCCCGTACCCGAGCGTCCCGGCCCCGGCCGGGTAGAGGAACCGGTCCCCCGCTCTGGCCGACCACCCGGTCTGCACACCGTAGTAGCAGGCCATCGTCGAATCCGCCGCGACGATCACGGGCGAGTCCGCCGCGGCGGTGAAGGAGTTGAGTGCACCGCACAGGTCCGCCCAGGGGCGACCCGAAATTTCGGCCGCCGAGGTGGCCGCCGCCTTCTTCTGCTCCGCCCAGTCCGCGGTCGCCCGGGTGGTCGCCTCGGACCTGCGCGACCGGAGCACATCGACCAGCTGGGTCGCCGCCGTTGCCGCGTCGGCGAGGATCGGATGGGTGACCTCGCCGTTCGTGAGCATCTGGACTTCGTCGATGTCGATGCGCACGACCGTCTCGGGCAGAGGCAACGGTTCGGGCCAGAAGTCGCTCGGTGCCAGTTCGGTGCCGATGGCGATGACGGCGTCGGCGCCGGCGAGCAGCTCGGGCAGGGAGTCGAGGACTCCGACGGCCCCGAGGCACAGCGGTTCGCTGTCGTCGATGATGCCCTTCGCATTCGAGGACAGGATGATCCCGGCACCCAGTGTCTCAGCCAGCTCGAGGAGCGCTGGACCGGCCGATCGGGCTCCGGCACCGGCGATGATGAGCGGTCGCTGGGACTCTGCGACCGCCTCGGCGGCGGTGTCCACGGCGTGCGGATCGGCGGTCGGAAGGGGACGGACGATCGAGGGGTGGAGGCTGCCGGGGCCGGTGGCTTCGATGAGGTCGAGGGGGATCTCAATGGCGGCGGGTCGGGTGCGTCCGGCACGCATGGCCGTCAGGGTCTGTCCGACGGCCAGCGATATCTCGCCGGGGCTGGTGACGCGGTGGACCTCGGTGAGGACGGCCCGAAGTGCGGCCGTCTGGTCGCGGACTTCGTGGAGAAGTCCGTTGCCGCGGCCCGGATGGGTCAGCGGCATTCCGGGACAGATGAGGAGCACGGGTATCGAATCGGTGAAGGACTGGAGCAGCGCGGTGAGTGCATTGAGCACGGCGGGGCCCGTGGTCGTGACGACGACGTTGATCTCGCTGGTGCTCCGGGCCGCACCGTCGGCCATATAGCCGGCGCCCTGTTCGTGACGTGGGGAGACGATGTCGATTCCGTGTGCGCTCAGTTGGGCGAAGATCTCGAGATTGTGGGTGCCGGGGATGCCGAAGACTCGCGTGATGCCTTCGGCTTTGAGCGCTCTGGCCAGATGGGCGCCGCCGGTGAGTTCGACCATGGAAGTTCCTTAGCTTGAGTGGTCTCGGTTCGAGTGGTGACGTCTGTGCTCAGTGATCGCCGGCGTGGAGTTCGGCGAGATTCGCATCGACCTTCGCCTGCGCGGCCGCACGCGGGCTGATGCCATGGTCGCGAGCGGCGGTGAGGACCTCGGTGGTGAGCTCGCGCAGGGTCGTCGTGACGATGGTGCGGCTGTCCTCCCAGCTGCCGTCGACGTCACCGAAGGTCACCCACCACCACCAGGCGTTCGTCGCCGAGTTCGCGAGGAAGTCCGGGATGACGGTGACGCCGCGGTCCAGCAGCGTCTCTTCGGCGGCGGGCAGGACGGGCATGTTCGCAGCCTCGACGATGAGTGAGACGGTGATGCGGTCGCAGTTGTCCGGGGTGATGGAGTAGCTCACCGCCGCGGGGACGAGGACATCGGCATCGGCAGCGAGCCAGTCGTCACGATCGCCGACCTGATCCTCCGGGCGCAGTGCTCCGCGGTCGATACCCCCGAACTGGTCACGGGTCGCCAGCAGCGCTTCGACGTCGAGCCCGGCAGGATTGGACACGAACCCGTCGGCGTCGGCGATGCCGACGATGCGCAGTCCCGCCTCGGCGAGATAGCGGGCGGTGGCTCCGCCCATGGAGCCGAATCCCTGGATGACCGCGGTGGATTCGCTGGGGTCGCGGCCGGCGTCGTGCAGGGCAGCGATCACCGAGGTGGCCACACCGAGGCCGCCGACGAGTTCGTCCTGAGCGACGCCGTCGACCACGGCGGAGAAGGCCTTGGCCGCGCGGGCCTCGACGGCGGCCGGATCGTCGACGAGCTTGTTGACGGCGGAGAGCCCCGAGCCGAGTTCGCGGCGGGCGAGGATCTCGTCGATGTCGTCCTGGCGGACGCCGAGGTCTTCGCCGAGAGCCCAGTAGGCGTGCATGATCGGGTTGATGTCGACGAGGAAGCGTTCGAGGACGTCCTTGGCTCCGGGTGCGCGGGGGTCGAAGTCGATTCCGCCCTTGGCTCCGCCGACGGGCACATAGTGTCGGCCCTGGCGGAGGTGGATGGCTTCCTTGCGGGTCATCCCCTGGGCGAGCCCGCGCACTTCTTCGAGGGTGCAGCCTCTGCGCATGCGCAGACCGCCCGAAGCGGTGCCGCGCACGAGGGTGTCGATGACGACGTACCCGTATGCGCCGGTGTCCGGATCCTGCCAAGTGATGTCCATGAACATGGGACTCCCAAAAGATCGGCGGCTCAAGACTCTTACTGAACCGCTATTCAGTAAGGCGTGTGACTCCAGTCTGTCCGGGTGAGGGCCACCACGTCAAGGCCGCTAGGATCGAAGCATGCCGACAGCTTCGACCGCCACATGGCCGTCAACGCACGCGCGTCGCTGCTGCTCATCGCGGCGTTCGCGAGGCAGACCGGCGAGTCGGGAGGCGCTATCGTCGCCTTCACCAGCGATCACGCCACGGGAAATCTGCCCTATGGAGCGTCGAAGGGCGCACTCGATCGCATCGTCATCTCCTCCGCTGCACGGGAACTCGGGCCGAAGAGGATTTCGGCGAACGTCGTCAATCCTGGGCCGATCGATACGGGCTGGATGGACGATGAGACGAGAGCCGGGCTGGTCCCCTATCAGCCGCTCGGCCGTATGGGCACTCCTCGCGACATCGCCGGAGTCACAGCATTTCTGCTCTCCGATGAGGGCCGGTGGATCAGCGGTCAGCTGCTCTCTGCCGACGGCGGGTTCTCCGCCCGCTACTGAATTGAGCGCACGGCATTCGGCCTCAGTGAAGTTCGCGGGTGAGGAAGTCGTCGACCCAGGTGTTCAGCACCTCAGTGTCAACGGTCTCAGAGTTGACCATCAGCTGGATCGCTAGTCCGTCGAGAAAGGCGAGGATCCGGGTCGCACATGCCTCGGTGCCCCCGTCAGGTGCCGGGGACTCCCCCGCCGCGACGGCCTCGTCCATGAGGCGCACGAGAATCGACTTCCACTCGCGGTCGAGAGCGGCGAACGTCGACCGCAGAGCATCATCGAAGAGCCCAGCCGACCAGCCGTCGATCCAGATCTTCCAGCTGCGTGAGGATCCGCTGGGCAGGTACCAGCCGACGACGTCCCGCAACCGTCCGAGGGCCGTAGATCGTCCCCTCGCCGAGGCGGCTACCGTCGTGTGATCTTCACCGCCGTCGTCTGGTGCGTCCGTCCCCGCCGATGCGGTCCCAGCCGCCATCTCCCGCGCTCGATCGATATCTTGCCGCCCGGCGAAGTCGAAGGCCTCGGCGACGAGGGCTTCCTTCGTTTCGAAGTGGTAGATGACGAGACTGGCGCTCAGACCCAGACGTGCGGCGACGTCGGAGACGCGCAGCGCGCGCAGACCTGTTGCCTCGATCTCCTCAACCGTGGCCGCCAGGATCTCCTCCCGGCGGACCGCTGCACTCTTCCTCGCCACCTCGCCTGTCTCCCTTCACGTTCCTGCCGGCCCGCATCCCGCGCCCGAGGACCGAAGCCCCGAACGCGGAGACGCGCTCAGGGCAGTTCGACCTCGGCGGTCGGTCCGACCAGGGCCAGTGCCTTGGGCCGCGACAGCAGCCGTCCGGCCATCTCGCTGACGTCCTCGGCGGTGACCGAGCGGACGCGTTCAATGAGGTCCATCGGCGATTCGAGCGGCAGCCCGAAGATCTCCGACCGCGCAAGACGATTCATCCGCGCGGCAGAGGACTCGAGTCCGAGCACCATCGACCCCGACAGCTGGGACACGATCTCGTCGAGCTCGAACTGGCTCGGCGTCTCCTGTGCCAACCGATCCCATTCGCTCACGGCCAGATCCACGACGGCCTGAGCGTTCTCGGCCGTGCAGCCGGCATAGATGCCGAAGGTGCCGGTATCCGTGAACTGGCTGGCGACGCAGTTCACGGCATAGGCCAGTCCGCGCTCCTCGCGCACGCTCTGGAACAGCCGCGACGACATTCCGCCGCCGAGCATCGTGAGCATGACCGAGTAGATGAACCGGTCGTCGTCGCCTTCCGGCAGGCCTTCGCAGCCGAGCATGATGCCCAGCTGTTCGATGTCTTTGACGGTGTGCGACTTCCCGGATTGGAACTCCGGACGCACCCGTGCGGCCCCACCGAGGTGCGAGCCCTTCGCCACCGAGGCGGCGTCCCCGGCCCCCGCGCCCGACCAGACGTCGGCACGGGACCCGAGCCCCGCCTCGGCGAGAGCATCCTCAACCATCGCGAGGACCTCTTCATGGGTCGCCCCGCCCGCGGCAGCGATGACCAGACGAGGCGGAATATACGTCGACTGATAATGGTCGATGACCGTGTGGTGGCCGAGCACGCGGATCTGATCCTTCGTCGCACCCACGGGCCGGGCCAGCGAATGCGAGCCGAAGACCAGGGAATCGAAGTCGTCGAAGAGGACGTCTCCGGGATCATCGGCGGACATGGCGAGCTCTTCGATGATGACACCGCGCTCGCGTTCGAACTCCTCGACGTCGAGCTGGGAGTTCGAGACCATATCGACGAGCAGGCCGGTGATGTTCGGCAGATCCGTCACGAGGCACCGGGAGTAGTAGCAGGTGAGCTCCTTGGCGGTGATCGCATTCGAATCCCCGCCGGTGCGGTCGAAGGCCGCGGCGATGGTCTTCGCATCGCGGCTGCCGGTGCCTTTGAACAGCATGTGCTCGAGGAAATGCGTCGAGCCGGCGGTCTCGGCGGATTCGTCACGGGACCCGGCCGCGACCCAGATCCCGATCGTCTCCGAAGCCAGACCCGGCATGTGTTCGGTGGTCAGCGTCAAACCACCGGGGAGGACAGACCGATCGATTCGGCTGCCCTCCCCGGTGTGCGAACTGCTCAGTATCAGTTGTCTGATCCCTCTTCGTCCGACTTCTCGTCTTCGTCGGTGACCGGAGCCAGCGACAGCTTGCCGCGGTCATCGATCTTCGTGATCTCGACCTGGACCTTCTGGCCCACACCGACGACGTCCTCGACGTCCTCGACGCGCTTGCCGTCGTTGAGCTTACGCAGCTCGGAGATATGCAACAGGCCGTCCTTGCCCGGGGTCAGGGAGACGAACGCGCCGAAGCTCATCGTCTTGACCACGGTGCCCAGGTAGCGTTCGCCGACCTCGGGAACCTGCGGGTTCGCGATCGCGTTGATCATCGACCGGGCGGCCTCGGCGGCCGGTCCGTCGGTGGCACCGATGAGGACGGTTCCGTCGTCTTCGATGCTGATGTCCGCGCCGGTGTCCTCCTGGATCTGGTTGATCATCTTGCCCTTGGGGCCGATGACCTCACCGATCTTGTCGACGGGGATGTTCACGGAGATGATCCGCGGTGCCGTCGGTGCCATCTCGGCCGGGGCGTCGATGGCCTCTGCGATGACGTCGAGGATGACCATGCGTGCTTCGCGGGCCTGCTTGAGGGCGGCACCGAGCACCGAGGCGGGAAGGCCGTCGAGCTTGGTGTCGAGCTGGATCGCGGTGATGAAGTCACGCGTACCGGCGACCTTGAAGTCCATGTCGCCGAAGGCGTCTTCGGCACCGAGGATGTCGGTCAGAGCCGCGTACGCGGTCTGCTCGCCCTGGTCGGTGGAGATGACGTCGGAGACGAGACCCATGGCGATGCCGGCGACGGGCGCCTGCAGCGGCACACCGGCCGAGAGCATGGCCAGCGTCGAGGCGCAGACCGAGCCCATCGAGGTCGAACCGTTCGAACCGAGGGCCTCGGAGACCTCACGGATCGCGTACGGGAAGTCCTCGCGCTTGGGCAGAACGGGCACGAGGGCACGTTCGGCGAGAGCACCGTGGCCGATCTCGCGGCGCTTCGGGCTGCCCACACGGCCGGTCTCACCGACCGAGTAGGGCGGGAAGTTGTAGTGGTGCATGTAGCGCTTCGACGTCTCGGGTGAGAGCGAGTCGATGGTCTGCTCGAGCTTGAGCATGTTGAGCGTGGTGACACCCAGGATCTGGGTCTCACCGCGTTCGAAGATGGCCGAACCGTGCACGCGCGGGATGACGTTGGTCTCGGCTGTGAGCGGACGGATGTCCTTGAGTCCACGTTGGTCGATGCGGACCTGCTCGGTGAGGATGCGCTTGCGCACAACCTGCTTCGTCAAGGCGTTGAGAGCGTTCGCGATCTCCTTCTCACGGCCCTCGAAGCGCTCACCGAGCTTCTCGAAGAGCTCGTCGAGGAGAGCGGCACCGGCGGCTTCGCGCTCCTGCTTGTCGGCGATCTTGAAGTTCTCGGTCTGCTTCGCCTCGGCGAGTTCCTTGACGGCTTCGAAGACATCGTCCTCGTAGTCGCGGAAGACGGGGAATTCGACGGTCGGCTTCGCGGCACGATCGGCGAGTTCGGACTGTGCACGGCAGAGCTCGGCGATGAACGGCTTCGCAGCTTCGAGACCTTCGGACACGACCTCCTCGGTGGGGGCCTGGGCGCCGGTCTTGATCTTGTCGATGGAGTTGTCGGTGGCTTCGGCCTCGACCATCATGATGGCGACGTCGTCACCGACCACGCGACCGGCGACGACCATGTTGAACACGGCGTCCTCGAGCTGCGAGTGGTTCGGGAAGGCGACCCACTGGCCGTCGATGAGCGCGATGCGCACACCGCCGATGGGGCCGGAGAACGGCAGACCCGAGAGCTGGGTCGACATCGAGGCGGCGTTGATGGCCAGAGCGTCGTAGATGTGGTCCGGGTTGACCGACATCACGGTGACGACGACCTGGACCTCGTTGCGCAGGCCCTTGACGAAGGACGGGCGCAGCGGACGGTCGATGAGGCGGCAGGTGAGGATCGCGTCCGTCGAGGGGCGACCCTCGCGGCGGAAGAACGAGCCGGGGATGCGTCCGGCGGCGTACATGCGCTCTTCGACGTCGACGGTCAGGGGGAAGAAGTCGAAGCCCTCACGGGGGTTCTTGCCGGCCGAGGTGGCCGAGAACAGCATGGTGTCGTCGTCGAGGTAGGCGACGGCGGAGCCGGCGGCCTGCTGGGCCAGCCGACCGGTTTCGAAACGAATGGTGTGTTTGCCGAAGCTGCCGTTGTCGATATGGGCAACGGCGGATTCAGGGTTGAGTCCCACGTAGTCTCCTATGTTGTGCCGGCACGCGGTGGTCTGTGGTGCGCAGGTTTTCGTTCTCAACGCATGAGTGGACGCGCTGCCTTCGGCGTTGTGCCCTCGGCAGTGCGCGACCCCGCGCCGTTCCGGCGGGATATTGGCTCGGACATCCCATGGATCCAAGCCGGTCATCGATCGGGGCCCACGGAACCGGCGCCCTAGCGCTCATTCCTCCGGAGGCCACTACCGAAGACCGAAACGTCCATGGCGTGGTTGTCCGGTACGAAGTCTACCGCAGAAGCACAGAAGCGCCCCACCCGAAGGTGGGACGCTCTGCGTTTCAGCTACGCAGACTCGAATCAGCGGCGCAGGCCGAGGCGCTTGATGAGCGAACGGTAACGCTCGATGTCGACCTTCGCGAGGTACTTGAGCATGCGGCGACGCTGGCCGACGAGGAGCAGCAGGCCACGACGCGAGTGGTGGTCGTGCTTGTGGTCCTTGAAGTGCTCGGTCAGGTCGGTGATCCGGCGGGTCAGCAGTGCAACCTGGACCTCGGGAGAACCGGTGTCGCCCTCATGAGTTGCATATTCCTTGATGATCTCTTGCTTCACAGCGGTATCGAGAGCCATGGAGTTCTCCTTCGTGTCGTTGCGCGGCGCAGGGACCTGAAGTCTCTGCCCTATGGGACCGCGGCCGGTGAAAACGGCAGAGATCAGCTTATCAGGTGTGCAGGACCTCGCGCACATCGGCGATGTCCTCATGCATCTGCACGATGAGGTCATCCATCCCGGTGAACGCAACCTGCCCGCGGATGCGGGAGACGAATTCGAGAGTCATCTCACGGTCGTAGACGTCGAATTCGCCGAATTCCTTGTCGAGCACATACGCCTCGACCCGTCGGACCTGTCCCTGGAAGGTCGGGTTCGTGCCCACGGAGATCGCGGCCGGGTACGCCTGATCCTCACCGGAGAACGTCGCCCAGCCGGCGTAGACGCCGTCGGCCGGGACGAGTCCGTCGGGATTCTCCGAGAGGTTCGCCGTCGGGAATCCCAAGTCGCGGCCGCGGGCATCGCCGTGGACGACGGTGCCGTGGAGGGCGTGGTAGCGCCCGAGTTGGTCGGCCGCCTCGGCGACATCACCGGCGGTGAGCTGCTCACGGATCCGGGAGGACGAATACCGTCCCCCGCGCCCGACTTCGTCGATCGTTTCGACTCGGAACCCGAATTTCTCGCCGAGGCGGCGCAGGGTCTCGATCGTGCCTTCGTTGTCCTTGCCGAAGCGGACATCGTCGCCGACGACGACGATCTTCGCCCGCAGGGCTTCGACGAAGTATCGGCGCACGAATTCCTCGGCCGACTGGGCCGCGAAGTCGAGGTCGTAGGGCTGGATGAGGAGGCCGTCGATTCCGGTGGCGGCGATGAGGTCGGCGCGCTGCCGGGTCGAGTTGATCATCACGGTCGGCTCTTCGGGGCGGTGGACCGTGCGCGGATGGGGATCGAAGGTCATTGCGATCGAGTGCAGGCCCTCTTGCCTGGCCAGGGCGGCGACGGTGGTCAGGACGGTTTCGTGTCCGCGGTGCACGCCGTCGAAGTTGCCGAGGGTGACGACGGTGCCGACAGCGTCGACCTCGACTTCACCGAGTCCGTGATACAGCTCCACCAGACATTCGCTCCTTCCGTGCACCGATTCAGATTATCGCAGAGATCTTCCGCCTCCTAACCCGGACCTCGCCGAGGCGGGAGGACGGTTCAGGCGATGATCGCCCACCCGATGACGCCGAGGAGGGAGGCCAGGGCGATGGAGACGAAGGTGCCGATGATGAACCGCTCCCCCGCGGCCGCCGAGGATTTGATCTCTGCGAAGCGTCCGAGTCCTTTGACCGCGATGACCACGGCCATGAGTTCGGGCCGGCCGAGCACGATCGCTCCGGCGATGAGTGCGCGTTCGACGATGCCGATCCACAGTCCGCCGCGCAGGACTTCGACGTCCTCGGCTCCTGTGCGTTCGGGTTTGGAGCCCGGGCCCGCATGGGTCAGGCGGAGGAGCAACGGGACGAGCGGCCAGCCGATGAGGGCCGCGATGACGGCGGCGGCGATGGCGACGAGCACGTCAGTCCACATGTGCGTCTCCTTCCGACAGGGCTCGTTGGAGCCGGTCGAGGTGATGTCGGGCCAGATGCTCGGCTCCGGCGATGATCTCGGCGGGACCGGCCGCCAGCACCCGGGAGACCGCTTGCTGGGAGACGTCGAATTCCGCGGCGATCGCAGCCTGTGTGGCGTCCGGATGGTCGAGTCGGTATCCGACGTATCCGCGGGAGTGACCGCGCAGCTCGGTCAGTGTGCTGATGAGGAGCCGCAGAGCCGCCTCTGCGAGCCCAAGATGGTCGGTGTCCGGGTTCGCGCTGACGACGTCCGGATCGGCGCTGACGACGAGGTGGGCGGGTGCGGATTTGGCCGCTTCGACCGCTTGGCGGGCGGAGTAGAAGGCTTCTCCCCTGCCTTCGGTGGTCGTCTCGGGCAGCGGCCGTTCGACCTCGCCGATTCCGAGGCCGATATGCCACTCGGAGTCGATCCCGATTCGGCGTACCGCCTCGGCGACGGCGTCGGGATCGTCGAGGACTCCTTGGACTTCGTCTCCGATGGTGCGGGCGAAGGGAATGACCGTGTCGATCGGAGAGAGAGCATCGAGGATGCGGGGCACCGCGTCGGCGTTCGACCGCGAATCCTGCTGGTCGATGGTCAAGACGAACATAGGACAAGTAGACCAGATGATTGCCTCAGATACAAGAGTTTCGGTTGTATTTGATGAATACAACTTTTTTAGTTGTTCTGAGCGTGGAAGCTGGATCCCTCAGGCGAGGTCGATGGCAAAGGCGGTCAGCGATTTCAGACCGCCGTTCCGACGCACTTCGGCCACGGAGACGAGGGCATCATCGCAGACGACGGCGACTTCCCGGTTCCCCGTGTCGCCGGCAGGTTCGGCTTTGTCTGCGTCGGAGCCTGTATGCCAGTCACCGGCCGCAACAGTCTTACCCTGCATGAGAGCTCTGGCCCGATCGGCATCGACGGTGACGACGGGCAAGAGGGTGCGGGCCGCCTCGGCGAGGGAGATGAGGGTGGGCGCGGGAACGTCGAGCTCCTCAGGCAGCGTCACAGCTTGGTCGATGTGGAAATCGCCGACGCGCGTCCGCCGCAGCGCAGTGAGGTGCCCGAAAATGCCGAGGTCGGTGCCGATATCGCGGGCCAGGGCGCGCACATAGGTGCCCGACGAGCAGTCGACTTCGACATCGACGTCGATATGCCCGTCCTCGGCTGCGAAGCGGATGTCGATGATTTCGAAGGCCGATACCTCGACACGTCGGGCCTTGAGTTCGACGTTCTCGCCGGCACGGACGCGGGCATAGGAACGCTTGCCGTCGACCTTGATCGCCGAGACGGCACTGGGCACCTGATCGATGGGGCCGCGCAGCTTGGCCACGGCGGCTTCGATGGCCGCAGCGTCGACACGAGCGAGATCGGAGGGATCGGCGAAGCGATCGGGCTCGGAATCGGCATCATCGGTCGGGGTCGACGACCCCAGACGGATGGTGGCGAAATACGTCTTCGAGACCCCGGTGATGTAGGTGAGCAGCTTGGTGCCGCGGCCGAGGCCGAGCACGAGGACGCCCGTGGCCATCGGGTCGAGAGTGCCGGCGTGGCCGACCTTCTTCGTCCCGAACCAGCGGCGGATGCGGGAGACCACGCCGTGGGAGCTCAGTCCCTGCGGTTTATCGCAGACGAGAACGCCTTGTGGGGAAGTATCGCTCACTGGGTGCGGCGATCAGTTGAAGGACGCGTGCACATGATCGAAGTGGTTCGCCGTGGCGCTGCCGCGGTCCTCCATGGCCTTCCAGCCCTTGCCGGGCATCCAGATGCGCTGCTTCCAGATGACGTACTTGACGTTGAGGGCGCCCTGGTTCTGGATGAGGTAGTCGGCGATGCGGTCGCCGGTCGAGCCGGTGATCATGATGTCGACGGCTTCACCGGTGTTGTGGTCCGAACCGGTGCCGGGGCGACGTCCACCGAAGGTCTTAACCTCGGGGAACTTCGCGCAGACTGCACGGTAGCCGTTGACGGCGTTCGGCAGCAGGCCGGACTCGATCGAGGAGGACACGCTGCACGGCGGAGCCGAGGTGTCCGAGGAGGTGCCTTCGCCCTCACCGGAGGACTTCTCATCCGAAGACTTCTCGTCGGAGGACGAATCGTCGCTCTTCTCCGAAGTGGCCGAGGATTCAGCGGTCGGCTTGGGCTTCGGCGGAGCCTTGACCTCGAGATCGGTTTTCGAGGTCTTGTTCTTGTACTTCGGGTCGTCCTTGACCTTCTCCAGGTACTCTTCGCCGGCCTTCTTGCGTTCGGCGTCGAGCTCTTTCTGGCTCGGGGTCGAGGCAGTGGTCGACTCCTCGGGTGTCGTCGATGCGGCCTCGGTGGTGACGTTGCCGGATTCGGGTGGTCCCATGACGACGGTCGAACCGACGACGGCGGCGGTCGCGGCTGCTGGAACGGCGATCGCGGCGACGACGGGACGCTGCTTGACGGTCGCCAGCACGGAAGTCGCCGAGGACGGCGCATTCGCTGCGCGTCGACCGGCGGGGCGCTTGCCGGGAGCCAGGTCCCGGATCAGCTGCTTCGCGAACGACGGCTTCGGTGAGGAGTGCTTACCCAATGCAGAATTCCCTTAACAGAGTCGTAATCATTTCGTTACCGCAAAAAGTCTACGACATCTCGGAAAGATAACAAAACTGTTACGAGAACTTATTTCGCGACGTGACGAAGCTCAAATCGGGCAGAAAGCCGTCATTCTGCCGCTCTCCCCCGTTGACCAGGCGCGATGCACTCTGTTCGCTGGGATGCGACGATCACTCTTCGTCGGCGTCGTCGGCCTTCTTGTACGGGTCGGATTCACCTGCATGCTGCGCGTTCTTGGCCAACCCGGCGACTCGAGCATCGTCGGCGGCAGCCTGAGCGAGCAGTCCGTCGAGACGGGCGGCCGCCTCGGGGACGGCATCGGCGATGAATTCGAGGCTCGGAGTCAGACGGATCGTCAGCCCCTTGCCGACCTCGGAGCGGATGAAGCCCTTGGCCGATTCGAGGGCATGACCGGTGCCGACGAGATCCTGGTCGTCGCCGTAGACGGTGTAGAAGATGGTGGCGTGCTGCAGATCGCCGGTCACGCGCACATCGGTGACGGTGACGAAGCCGAGGCGGGGATCCTTGAGCTTGCGCTCGATGGTGCTGGCGACGATGACCTTGATCTGGTCGGCGATCTTGCGGGCCCGTGTCGAGTCTGCCATTGTGCGTGTCCTTCTGTTCGGGGCCGGAACAACTCTTCCGGCCCTATGATAGCTGTGCAATCGAACCGGCTCCGGCCGGTCCCCCGTTCGGGGGCCGACCGGAGCCGTCGACTCACGGTGTGAGTCCCATCCTCCTCGGCTGCGCTGCTGCGCTGTCGGATCAGAGGGTACGACTCGCTGTGCGACCGATCAGTCGCGCGGCTTCTCCTGCATCTCGAAGGTCTCGATGATGTCGCCGACGCGCAGGTCGTTGAACTTGCCGAGTCCGATACCGCACTCGTAGCCCTCGCGGACCTCGGTCGCATCGTCCTTGAACCGGCGCAGCGATTCGATGTGGACGTTGTCGCCGATGACGATTCCGTCGCGGGTGACGCGAGCGGTCGAGTTCCGCTTGATGAGGCCGTCGCGGACGATCGAACCGGCGATGTTGCCGAACTTCGAGGAGCGGAAGACCTCGCGGATCTCCGCGGTACCGGTCTGGACCTCTTCGTACTCGGGCTTGAGCATGCCCTTGAGCGAGGACTCGATGTCGTCGATCGCCTGGTAGATGACCGAGTAGTAGCGGACGTCGACGCCTTCGCGGTCTGCCAGGTCGCGAGCCTTCGCTTCCGGACGGACGTTGAAGCCGAGGACGATCGCGTTGTCGACCGTGGCCAGGTTGATGTCGTTCTCCGTGATCGCACCGACGCCGCGGTGGATGATCCGCAGGTCGACGTCGTCGCCCACATCGATCTTGAGCAGCGAATCCTCAAGCGCTTCGACAGCACCGGAGACGTCACCCTTGAGGATGAGGTTGAGCATGTCGACCTTGCCCTCAGCCAGAGCCTTCGTGAAGTCTTCGAGGCTGATGCGCTTGCGACCGCGGGCCTGAGCGGCGTTGCGCTCGATGGCGTCACGCTTCTCAGCGATCTGACGGGCCGTGCGATCGTCATCGGTGGAGATGAACGAGTCACCGGCACGCGGGACGGACGACAGACCGAGCACCTGCACGGGGCGGGAGGGTCCGGCCTCCTCGACGACGTTTCCGTTCTCGTCGAACATCGCACGCACACGTCCGTAGGCGGTGCCGCAGACGATGGCGTCGCCCTGACGCAGGGTGCCGGACTCGACGAGCACGGTGGCAACCGCACCGCGGCCCTTGTCGAGCTTGGCTTCGATCGCGATGCCGCGAGCGGACTTGTCGGGGTTCGCCCGCAGGTCCAGGGCCGCATCGGTGGTCAGCAGAACGGATTCGAGCAGCTGGTCGATGCCCTCGCGCTTGAGCGCGGAGATCGGCACGAACATGGTCTCGCCGCCGTATTCTTCGGCCACGAGGTTGTATTCGGTCAGCTGCTGCATGACCTTGGCGGGGTTGGCGCCTTCCTTGTCGATCTTGTTCACGGCCACGACGATCGGCACATCGGCCGCCTGAGCGTGGTTGAGAGCTTCGATCGTCTGCGGCATGACGCCGTCGTCGGCGGCGACCACGAGGATCGCGAGGTCCGTCGACTTCGCACCACGGGCACGCATGGCGGTGAACGCCTCGTGACCAGGGGTATCGAGGAAGGTGATCTTGCGATCTTCTCCCTCGTGCTCGACCTCGGCCTGGTAGGCACCGATGTGCTGGGTGATTCCGCCGGCCTCGCGGGAAGCGACATTGGCCGAGCGGATCGCATCGAGCAGCTTGGTCTTACCGTGGTCGACGTGACCCATGACGGTGACGACCGGCGGACGTGCCTGCAGGTCCTCGTCGTCCTCTTCTGCGGCTTCGGCATCGAGGTCGATGTCGAAGGTCTCCAGCAGCTCACGGTCTTCGTCTTCGGGCGAGACGATCTCGATCTTGTAGCCGAGCTCTTCGCCGAGGACCTCGAAGGTCGCCTCGTCGAGGGACTGGGTGATCGTGGCCATCTCACCGAGGTGGAAGAGCACGGTCACGAGGTTCGTCGGATCGGTGTTGATCTTCTCGGCGAAGTCGGCCAGTGAGGAGCCGCGACGCAGACGCAGCGGCGTGTTGCCGTCTCCGCGTGGAACGGTGACGCCACCGACCGAGGGAGCCTGCATCTGCTCGAGCTCTGCGCGCTTCGCCCGCTTCGACTTGCGTCCCTTCTGACGGGGACCGCCGCCGCGGCCGAATGCGCCCTGCGTGCTTCCGCGACCGCGACCTGAACCGCGACCACCGGGACCGCCGCCGGGTCCACGACGAGGACCGCCGGGTGCGCCGCCCGGTGCACCGGGTGCGCCGCCGCCTGGGGCGTTTCCGCGTCCGCCGCCGCCGCGACCGCGGCCGGGAGCGGGCTTGTTCAGTGCCGAGTTCTTCAGCATCGACGGGTTCGGGCGTGGTGCGCCCGGGCGAGGTGCCGGACGGGGACCGCCCGAGGATTCCTCACCGGATCCGCGCTGCTTCTGGCCGGGCTTCGGCATTCCCTGCGAAGGTGCGAACGGGTTGTTGCCGGGGCGTCCGCCCTGGCCACCCTGACCGCCTTGGCCACCCTGGCCGCCGGAACGACCGCCGGGCTTGGGTCCGCGACCGGGCTTCGGCATTCCCTGCGAGGACGCGAAGGGGTTGTTTCCGGGACGCGCGGCACCGCGACCGCCGGGCTTCCCGGCAGCACCCGGCTTGGGAGCACCGGGCTTCGGGGCACCGGGCTTGGGCGCGGCAGCCGGCTTCGGGGCTCCGGGCTTCGGCGCCGAGGAGGCAGCCGGCTTGGCTGCGGGAGCCTCGGTCGATCCGGCTGCCTTCGGGGCAGCCGGGGTCGCCGGCTTGGCGGCAGGCTTCGGTGCGGACTTCGCAGCGGGGGCGGCATCCTCGGCGGGGGCCGATTTCGCCGCACCGGCGGACTTCGCAGCACCCGGCTTGGCAGCCGACTTCGCGGCGGGCTTGGGTGCGGGCTTCGCACCGGGTTTCGGGGCTCCGGGCTTCGCGGCCGACTTGGCGGCCTTCTTCGCGCCGGTGGACTTCTCACCATCGGCGGAAGAGGAATCGGCGAACGCCTCCTTCACGCGGCGCACGACGGGCGCTTCGAGCGTCGAAGAGGCGGAGCGAACGAATTCGCCCATGTCCTGGAGCTTTTCGAGGACGTTCTTACTTGTTGTGCCGAGCTCTTTTGCGAGCTCATGGACACGGGGCTTTGCCACAGTTCTCCTGTCCGGGTTCTTTCCCGGTCAGGAAAGAACCTCATCAATGAAGAGCAGTACTCATTTCACTGCTCTCTCGAATTCCGTTTGGGTGTCATCGTGCGACACTCACAACTTGTCATCCATTCGGCTACCCGTTCTCTTTGGGTTCGGTGTCCGGCCTCGGGAGGTCCGAGGCGGTGATCTTCGTTCGAAAGGATCGAGCGAAGGCGGCAGTGGTCAGGGCCTTGTCCAGGCACTTCGCATCAGGATGCACCCACGCACCACGTCCCGGCAGTGTCGCTGACACATCGCGGACGACGGCGGGGTGCTGATCGGGGCGGAACACGAAGCGTGTCAGCTCGTCCCGACCGGCCTTCTGCCTACAGGCGATGCACGTCCTTACGGGTCCATCACCAACATTCACAATGAATGATTCTACAGCACCGGCGCCCCCGCTCGCGCCAAGGGGCCAGTGGTGCGAATCACTGCACGAGGCTATTCGCCTGCGACGATGTCGATCTTCCAGCCGGTGAGCTTGGCTGCCAGGCGGGCGTTCTGCCCTTCCTTGCCGATGGCCAGGGACAGCTGGTCGGTGGGGACGACTGCGCGGGATTCCTGAGCGGCGGCGTCGAGGATCTCGACGCTCTTGGCCTTGGCCGGGGACAGGGCGTGGGCGATGAACTTCGCCGGGTCGTCGGAGTAGTCGACGATGTCGATCTTCTCCTGTCCGAGTTCGTTCATCACGGCGCGCACACGGGAGCCGAGTTCGCCGATGCACGATCCCTTCGCGTTGACTCCCGGCTTCGTGGCGCGCACGGCGAGCTTCGTGCGGTGGCCGGCTTCGCGGGCCAGGGACACGATCTCGACGGTGCCGTCGGCGATCTCCGGAGCCTCATGGGCGAAGAGTCGGCGCACGAGGTTCGGGTGGGTGCGGGAGACGGTGACCGAGGTGCCCTTCGTGCCCTTGTGCACGTCGGCGATGTAGACGCGCAGTCGGGTGCCGTGGGCGTAGGTTTCGCCGGGGACCTGTTCGTGCGGGGGCAGCACGGCTTCGACGTCTCCGATGTCGACCTGGACCATCTGCGGGTCGCGGCCCTGCTGGATGATGCCCGAGACGATCTCGCCCTCACGGCCCTTGAATGTGCCGAGCAGAGTCTCGTCCTCGACATCACGCAGCCGCTGGTGGATGACCTGCCGAGCGGTCTGGGCGGCGATGCGGCCGAAGCCGGTGGGAGTGTCGTCGAACTCGCCGATCGGATTGTCGTCGTTGTCGAATTCCACGGCGAGGATGCGCACCTCGCCGGTGGACTTGTCGAGTTCGGCACGGGCGTCGGGCCAGGCCCCTTCGGTCTTCTGGTAGGCGAGGAAGAGCGCCTGTTCGATGAGTTCGATGAGGGTTTCCAGCGGAATCTCACGCTCTCGTTCGATGACGCGCAGAACATTGAGGTCGATGTCCATGTCTAAGTCCTCTCTCGCTCAACCGAGCATTGAATTGTCTGTGTTCACTTATGCAGGCGTAACAGTCTATCCCAGTCCGCGCCCGCATTCTGTCTGCGAAGGGGCCGCCGCACCGCCGGAGGTACGTGAGGTTCGCCTCAGCGGAACTTCAATTCCACCTGGGCCTTGCGGATCTCGCCGAGGTCGACCGTCTTCGACTCCTTGCGCTGGGGGTCCGTGCCCGTGATCGAACTCTCCCCCACCTCGGCGAGGTCGAGCTTGAAGGTGTCCTTCTTCGTCGTGATCTCCAGGCGACGGCCGATGACGCGTCGGAAGTGGCGCGGGGTCTCGAGCTTCCGGGTGGCACCGGGGCTCGTGACCTCGAGCTGGTAGGGCTTGTCCCGGAAGATCTCGACCTCGTCGAGGGCGTCGCCGACGATCTTCGTCGATTCGGCGATCTTCTCCATCGACATCGGATCGGTGCTCGATTCGTCGAGGTCGACGACGACGGTGAGCGTGCGCCGCGGACCGGCCGCCACCGCTTTGACGGTCTCGAGGTGGAATCCCGCATCCTGCAGGGGCGGGGCGAGCAGGCCCTTGATCCGCTCGACGTCTTCGTCCATTTCTCCTCCATATCCTTGTGCGTCCCCTTCGCCGAGGCGGGGCGAGGGGGTCGGCGCACCGTGCACCTGTGCGACCGCCGTGTTCTCACCCACCCTAAGCGACAGCCGCCGTCGAGGTTAAGCCTTCGGCGCGGTTCTGCCGGGTGTCGAGTCTCATTCTGCGGTCGGGCGGGCGACGGGCGGGCGACGGTCCGGTGTCGCTCAGCGATGGCGGGGCATCCGATAGGATTGCCGTATGCATTCTCCCGTCAGTCGCCGCGGCCTGTTGACTGCCGGCGTCGGCGGGTTGAGTCTGGGCCTGCTCACCGCCTGTGGCCTGCGACTCGATCAGGATCCCGAGATCCCCACTCTTGATGCGACTCAGCAGCTGCGCAATCGTCTGGCCCGTATCTTAGACTCCGCTTCTCCCGGCGCCGGCGATCCCGAATCTGCTGGTGAGAACCTTGCCGACTTCGTTGCGGCGATCGGTCCCGAATGGAATCCGCCGACCGAATTCGCCACAGAGGCGCCGCCGACAGAGGAGAACCGCACCTTCGTCCAGGCCGCCGAGGTGGCTTCCCGCGCCGTCTTCGAGGCCTCAGCGTCCTTGGGTTCGGATCTCATTCCCGTCCTGGCCGATGTGGCCACGGGCCTGGCTCTGCTCGCTGGGACGAAGAAGCCGGAGATCATCACCACCGCCGACGAACTCATCCGCGCTGGCCGTGAGGAACTTGACCAGAGCAGGGACGGCGGCGATGATGCGTCGGCGTCACCTAATGCCACCGGCGGAGCCGACGCCGATGCTGGGACGAACGACTCTGGAAGCCAGGTGCCGAAGGGGCAGGCGGAGATGTTCAACGCGATCCTCAATCAGTCGCGGGCAGCCGCCTACGGCTATGAACGGCTGGCCGTGAACTTCGATGCGAAGTCACGCGAACGCAAAGCGGCGCTGGCCAGGCTCGACTCCTTGGGTGCCCTGTCCGGGGAGATGCTCGAACGCCTCGGTGAGGATGCAGCCGATCCGGCCGCCTCGGCGTGGAGGCTCGATCCCTCACCGACGGATGCGGACTCCGCGAAGGAGTTGGCGCTGTCGTTGGAAGACGGCATCGCCTCCGCGCTTCTGCCCTGGTTGGAGGCGGACGCCTCGGCGATTCTCCGACTCTGGGAATCGGCCCGGACCCGGATGGTCTACGCCGCTCCGCAGCCGCTGCGTTTCACCTATGACGAACCCGGGCAGGCGGAGGTGCAGGAGTGAAGGTCCCACCGGTTCTCTACCGCGCGACGCGCGAGATCATCGGCGAATATCGCACCGATTCGTGGGTTGCCGCGCTCGACTATATGGCCAATGAGCTCCTCGATCGGTGGAAGCTGCGCTTCGACGATGTGCCGGGGGCGCCGTGGGCCGGATGCGAGTCCTTGGTGATTCCGGTGCTCACTCAGGAGAACTATCAGGGGGTGCTGCGGTTCGCGGCTCCCACCTCGGCGCATACGGCCGCGCATGCGCAGGTGCTGCGGGCGCTGAAGATGTGGAACGGGCACGGGGCGGTGCGGGTCATCCGGGATGATCGCAGCTTCCGGGTCACTCTGCAGGAGCGGCTGCGTACGAAGGACAATCTGTCCGTGCTTCCCCTGGCCGATGTGCCGCCGGTGTGGGGTGCGCTGCAGAGGTCCTTGGAAATTCCGGCGACCTCCGAGTTCCTGCGGGTCCAGGATGTCGTGGCCGGGTGGCTGAACTCGTTCGATGCCGATGCCGCGCTGCTGACCGGGTGGTCGGAGGCGGGTCCGCACGATTCTCTGCTGCTGTCGTTCGCCCGCAATTGGATGCAGACTCTGGCGTCCTCGGATGAGAACTGGCTCATCCATGCCGATCTGCACTACTACAACATCCTCGCCGGCAATCCCGATCCGACGGGCATCTCCACGTGGAAGGCCATCGATCCGCAGCCCTTGGCCGGTCCGACCGCGTACACCTTGGCCCCGGTGCTGTGGAACCGGCTGGCCGAGATCCCCTCGGATCATCCGCAGGCGCAGGCGGCGTGGCTGCGTGGTTTCGCCACGGACCTGGCGCTGTGCGCCGGGGTCGATCCGCAGTACGGGATGGGGGCGACCGTTGCCAGGGAGATCACGAACATGTTCTGGTATCTGCGCGCGGCCTCCGGCGGTTCGAATTCGAGTCTGGCCGACGCCGCCCGCTCCCTGTGGGTGGCCCGCGCGCTGTCCGGCGCCGATGTCGCCGGAGTCAACGCCCACGCCCTCAAACCCATCGGCTAAACCCTATTGCTAC
>NZ_JBPIZD010000012.1:0-136566 GCF_051172395.1 Brevibacterium sp. H602
AGAAGGGTCAGCACTCGCGGCAAAGCCTCTGCTTCCGCTCGTTCAAGGCTGAGCGCGCTTGTCGCTAGGTAGACCTACCGATAACCGCGCTTCGCCTTGAACGACGGTCCGAGCGCTGCCGCTGCCACCGACCCAGTCGCGTAGTCTCAATCCCGCACGGGTGCTCCCTACTCGGGCCCGCCGGAAGCACCGGGTGCCCCAGCGCCTTCCGCGAGTTCGTCAGACGGTGGTGAGCGGGTAGTGCGGCGGCGGTGGAAGGTCGACGATGATCTGGTCGCCCGGACGAACGACTCCGCCTCGGGCGACGATGCCCATGATTCCGGCAAGCCGGCGAACATGGCCATCGTCGTCCTTGAACACGAGGCGCTTCATCAGGCCAGGCTGCAGGTCATCGATCTGACGGCACGGGTTGCGCAGGCCGGTGACGACCACCGTCGCCTCACCGATTCTCAGTCGAGTGCCGACCGGCAGTTCGAGCAGATCGATTCCGCCCGTGGTGATGTTCTCCCCGAGGCTGCCCGGCTCCACCGTGAACCCCTCGTCGCTAAGGTGGTCGAAGAGTTCGCCATGGATGAGGTGGACCTGTCGGAGGTTCGGTGTGCTCGGGTCCCTGGCCACTCTGCTGCGATGCTGAACGGTCGTGCCTGAATGAGCGTCACCGGCGACGCCGATGCCCTCGATGAGCGTGATCAAGGGCATCGGCTCTTTGCTGAAATCATGCGTAGGGCTGAAGTGGACTGCGCGGACCGAGGACACC
Source organism: Brevibacterium sp. H602 (assembly GCF_051172395.1). Lineage (NCBI taxonomy): Bacteria > Bacillati > Actinomycetota > Actinomycetes > Micrococcales > Brevibacteriaceae > Brevibacterium > Brevibacterium sp. H602. Next base: position 758 of record NZ_JBPIZD010000012.1, read on the forward strand.
ATGGAACTGATTCTCCCATGGGGCCAGCCCCGCGACAGAGACTCCACTTCCACTCGTTCAAGGCTGATCGCGCTTTTCGCTAGGCAGACCTACCGATAACCGCGCTTCGCCTTGAACGACGGGATTTCAGCGATGCAGCGCTTGAACGGCACGCCCAGCGCTAAGTGTCGTAACTCGCGGGTTCGAAATTCATGCGCACTGATCAAGATCACCGCGTATGAATTTCGAAGCCGCTCATAGGCACCGTTAGGCCGATAGTGCACTCAGGTGCCGACCGCTCAGTCCCGGACCGGCGCTCCCGCCTCGGGAGCCTCGCCAGCCCCGGGCGTCCCAGCGCCGTCCCCGGCCGCAGGCGCCTCGGGTTCGGACATCTCGGCATCGGCTTCGGGGTCGTCGAAGCTGCGTACCGAGCGCTTGAATCCGCGGGTCAGCACGGCCAGGTAGATGATGCCGATCGCCAGCCACACGAGGCCGCCGATGAGCGCGGTCCCATGCAGGCTCACCCACAGGACTCCTGTGAGGATCGCGCCGACGGCCGGCATCACGACGTAGCTGAACGCCGACTTGAAGTCCTTGACCTGCTTGGTCCGGAAGGCGTAGTGCGCAATGACCGTGAGGTTGACGAAGGTGAAGGCGATGAGCGCACCGAAGTTGATGAGCGCCGAGATGAGCTCGAGACTGAACGACATCGCCAGCAGGCACACCGCACCGACGAGCACGATGTTGAACACCGGAGTGTGCGTCTTCGGGTTGATGTATCCGAAGGCCCTGCGCGGCAGCACCCCGTTGCGGCCCATCACGAGCATCATCCGTGACACCGACGCATGCGAGGCCAGCCCCGAGGCGGCGGTCGCGGCGAATGCCGCAGCCACGAAGAATAGCTGGAACAGGTGGCCGCCGGTGATAATGCCGATCTCCGGCAGCGGATCGTCGACGATGGTGAACTGCGAATTGTCGGGGAAGAGCAGCTGCGCGAAGTAGCCGGCGACGAGGAAGATGAGACCGCCGGCGAGAACGGTGAGCATGATCGCCTTCGGCATGAGGCTGACGTGCTTGGCCTCGTTCGTGTACATCGTCACGGCATCGAAGCCGATGAACGAGAAGCACACGACAGTCGCACCGGTGAGGACCGCGCCGAGGTGGACGCCCTCGTGGATGAACGGCTCCGGGCTGAAGACGACTCCGGCCCCTTCGCCGGCGTTGAGCTGCATGACGGCGAGCACGCAGAACGTGGCGACGAGCACAACCGCGAAGACGAGGAGGACGCCGTTGATGTTCGCCGTCCCCCGCATCGAGGACAGGACGATGCCGGTCATGACGATCGTATAGACGATGACCCACACCCACGGGGGCGCATCGGGGACCATCGACTCCATGTAGAGCCGAATGATGAGGCAGTTGACCATCGGCAGCAGCAGATAGTCCAGGAGGGAGGTCCACCCGACGAGGAAGCCGAGCCCCGGTGACATCGTCTCCCGCGTATAGGTGTAGGCCGACCCCGCGGTCGGGAAGACCCTGACCATCTTGCCGTAGCTGAAGGCCGTGAAGATCATGACGATGAGAGCCACGAGGTACGCCGCCGGAACTGCTCCGTTCGTCTGTTCGGAGACGATTCCGAATGTGTCGAAGACGACCGTCGGCGTCATATAGCCGAGTCCGAGTCCGACGATGGACCACAGCCCGAGGTTGCGCTTCAGTGAGCCAGAGGCAGCCATATCAATCCTCCCCAACGAGTCTTGCTGCCAACCGGGCCGTCGACGTCGCCGTCGATGACCGGCCCGGAAGTGATGTGCGTCATGATCTTAACGCCCAAGGTACTGAAAACGAAACCATCGCCGAGGATCGGGACGGGTATCAGTGTGAAATCGTGACCTTTCCGATGAAAACCGTCATCATCAGCAACGATATCGGTAGTCCCGGCGGGCATCACGATGACCAGTTATCGAACGAACCGTCAGCACCGACGGGAAACAGAGTAGATTGCAGTCAACGGACAATGTGGCCCCACGAGAGGTGTGAGAGCAGTATGGCGATCGAAACGCTCAGTTCCCGACAGTCGGCGGCATGGAAGGACCGAGTCCTGCCACCGGTCGAACAGGTCGCCGAAGGTGTCTGGGCCCTCCCGGTCCCGATCCCGAACAACCCTCTCGTCTACACCTACTGCTATGCTCTCGCCGACGGCTCCGGCGTCGTCCTCATCGACCCGGGCTGGGACGGCAAGGATCAGTACCTGGCGCTCACCTCGGCGCTTGACGACCTCGGCTTCACGGTCGCCGACATCCACGGAATCGCGATCACCCACTACCACCGCGACCACATCGGGCTCGTGCCCGCACTCCTCGCGAAGAATCCCGACGCCTGGGTCGCCATGCACGGCGAGGACCTGCGCGCGATCAAACGCTTCTACACCAATGCCGTCGACCTCGGCACCGGAATCGACCCCAACCTCAATATCGCACGCGCCTATGGTGTCCCCGAGGATCGCTGGGCCGAAGTCGAAAGCCTCCAGGTCGGATCGAGCAAGGGCGGCTCGAAGAGCGACTCGATGAGCCTGTACAGGCAGGCGATGAGCCAGCTGCCCGAGAACATCCACGTCCTCGATGACGGCACAGAAATCCCGCTCGACGAAGGTCGAGTGACGGCCATGTGGACGCCGGGACACACCTACGGACACTCCGCGTTCGTCCGCGACGAGGACAAACTGTTCTTCTCCGGCGACCATGTGCTGCCGACGATCACCCCGAACATCGGCCTCGATTCCGGCGCGATCACGCACAGCCTCGGCGACTACCTGCGCTCACTGGAGAAGATCGGCGAGCTCGACGAGGACGTGGCGGTGCTGCCGGCCCATGGCTTCCGCTTCCGCGGACTCCACGATCGCAAGGTCGAACTCGTCGAACACCATCACGAGCGCCTCGGCGAGATCCGCGCCCGCATGGAGGCCACCGACGACCACAGCGTCTACTCGATCGCGGCGGGTCTGCACTGGTCCCGTGGTTTTGAGAGCCTGCACAACTTCAACCTCTTCGCCGCCCTTGCCGAAACCGCCGCGCACATGCATTATCTCGGTATCGACATCGGCGTCGGCTCTCTCGTCGGCAAGGACTGAGCCGGGCCCGGTCATAAGAAGCCATTAGAAGAGGGACAGCAAGGAGGAATCAGCATGAGCACCGAATTCGTTCCCGCCGCCGAGGTGCGGCCCGTGACCTTCGCCGTCCATGCGAGCGACCACATCGAACGTGGCCACCGCCGAGGTGATGAGCTGCGCACAGGTATCGCCTCCACTGTGAACGCGTATCGGCGCTACTTCTCGCATCTGTCCATCACCGAGGCGGCCGTGCACTCGGCCGCCACGTCGAGTTGGCGGCGGTTGCAGGAATGGTGGCCGACCGGCGCAGAGGAGGTCGAAGCCGTCGCCGCCGGAGCGGGCATCGACGTCACGGAGCTCATGGAGATCGTAGCCCGGACCGAGATCATGACCCAGGCACCGGCCGCGCCGACCGAATGCTCGACCGTGAGCCACACCAGCCCGGGCGCCTCCGTGGCCGCGCAGAACTGGGATTGGGCGGCGGACTTCTCCACTCTGTGGCACTTCAATGATGTCGGTGCCGTGCCCGGGCAGCACCGGCATGTGGGCATCGCCGAGTTCGGAATGCTCGGCAAGATCGGTCTCAACGAGGCCGGTGTCGGCGTCCTGCTCAACATCCTCAAGCACACCGGCGACGCGGCCGGGGGAGTGCCCATCCACATGATCCTCGCCCGTGTCCTGGCCGAAGCGGGCACCCTCGCCGAGGCGCTCGAGATCATCGACTCCGCCTTGACGTCATCATCATCGATCATCACGGTCATCACCGCCGAGGCGGCCGTCCAGGTCGAGATCGCCGGTGCACTCAAGCGCGAGCGACGGGCGCGGGCGAGCAGTGGGGCCGACGGAGAGACGGGGGAGTCCGGGTTCCTCATCCACACGAACCATTTCCTGCACCCGGATCTGCTCGACGGTGCGCTCGAGCTGCGCCCCGATTCGACCTCGCAGGAACGGTACCGTCACCTCGCCGAGGCGGTCGTGCGCTTCGACGCCGAACGTGCGCTGGCGCGTGGCGGCAGGCCCGTCACGGTCGGAGATCTCACGAAGCTGCTGACGACGGGACCGGGAGACGCGCCTGTGTGCTGCACTCCGGAGCCCGGCGCCGCCTACGGGGATCGTTCGGCGACCCTGGTCAGCGTGCGCATCGATCCCGCGCGCAGACAGATCGACCTCGCACCCGGGTCACCGGCCGACGGTCTGCACGGAAACCGCCGCTTCCAACTCTGAACCGGCGGCGGTCGCTCAGTCCTCGTCTGCTCCATCCGCCTCGGCGGCTTCCTGCTCGCGCATCTCGATGACCGCGTCGAGGGCAGACGCGATCGCATCGTCGTTCTCCAGTGCTGCCTGGATGAGCCGCCACGGCACGAGGTCGAGATTCTGATCGCCGATGACGAAGCGGATGAACGGCTGCTTGCTGCGCGGATCATCGGCTTCGAGTTCTGCGCCGTAGCGCCACTGGCCGAAGGCGATGCGGCGCACCGTCTCACCGATGAAGCGCATGGCGCCGGCGGTGAAGGGGGTCTCGTCCTCGGCGATCATGTCATCGGGGCCGTCGTAGCGGACCGCGACCTGCTTGCCCAGACGGGCGAGGCTCTCCCGGTCGAAGCCCCACGAACTCGGATCGGCCTGCTCCTGAGTCCAGGCGGCGATGCCCGGTTCGACGGTGCCGATGAAGCGGGTGAGGAATTCGACCTCCTCCTCGCTCGAGTTCTCGGCATTGAGCACGCCGAGGGAGAGTCCCGTGCACTTGCGGCGCGGTTGGCCGTCCCCGCCGAGGAGCTCCCTGGCCTTGTCGAGCACTGCGGTGAATACCTCGGCGCTGCGCTGGTCGACGGCGGCCAGCACGATTCCCACCAGCGGGATCGGCTCACCGGCGGCCGGGCCGTCGGCATTGTCGGGGCGGATGAATGGCATCCCGTTGCCTGTCGACTCGTCGTGGTCCCAGACGCCGCCGATCACACGCAGATAGGTTTCGCCGAGGTAGCGGATGAGTCCTTCGAAGAAGCGGCGGTTCTCCGGCTTGAGGATCTCTTCGGTGTTCGGGAACTTCGAGAGCACGAAGAGTTCGAGCATCGGCAGTGATTTCGGTCCGAAGTCCTTCGGGAACTTCACGGTCTCCCCGTCCTCCTTCTCGAAGGTTTCGGGGAGGTCGGCGAGGACGAACGCGCCGAGGCGGACGTCCATGTTGTTGATGAAAGCAGAGAATTCGCGCTGGAGTTCGTTCACGGGCACCACCTTAGTGCCTCGAGCCGGTTCGTCGAGTGCGTTCAGCTCTCGTCGTCGGGGCAGAAGTCGATGAGATGCATGAGGACCTCGACGATGAGGCTCGGATCGATGTCGACGTGCTCGTCCATCTTCTTCCCGGCCGCCGCAGTCAGGGCGATCCGGTTGAATACGGAGATCATGACCGTGAGGAAGTCGCCGATCGGCTGCTTCGTCGTGGCGCCGGCGACGTCGAGGGCCGTGGTCACGAGTGCGGCCAGCCGGTCGAGCTGAGTGGCGTTGAGTTCGACATAGCGGGCGTGGAGATGTGGAACCCGCAGGCAGTAGAGCTCGATCTCCTGTTCCGTGATCGTCTCGGCCACGGTCTGTTTCTTCTCATTGAAGACATCGTCGATGAACTGCGTCATCAGCGCTTTGATCTCCGGTGTCTCGGCAGTGGCTATGAGCTGCTCGGACCACCGCTGGATCGTGGCGTCGAGGCGATCGAGGTTCTCCGAGATGCGCATCTCGATGATCGCGAGCACCAGATCGTCACGGCTGGAGAAGTTCGAATAGAACGCCCCGCGGGTCAGGCCTCCAGCCTCGCAGATCTCCTCGATCGAGGCACCGTCGATGCCGCGGACGGCGAAGACCGAGGTGCCGGCCTGAACGAGGGTGGATCGGGTCTGGCGTCTGCGTGGGCTGAGTTCGTCTGTGTTCATCGTCATTTCGTTGCGGTGGGGTCGGCGATGGCCAAGGTGGTGCAGTCGTCTGCGCCGGCATCGGAGCCGACTGTGACGGCGGGGCGGAGAGCGAGGCGCCTGAGCATCTCATGGGAATCCTCGCTCAACCTGGGATCCATTTGCATGGAGGGTGGGTCTTGCACAACAATACAATACTGTATCCAATACACTTTTGTATCGAGGTTTTCGTGTCAACTTTCCTCTACGCCCTGGGCCGTCGTGCGTATCGGACCCCGTGGCGCTTCATCGCCGCGTGGCTGCTGATCTTCGTCCTCGTCGGAGCCGGAGTCGCCGCCTTCTCCAAGGACTTCGACAATGACTTCACACTCCCGGGTTCGGAGGCGCAGACGGCTCTGGACTCGATGAAGTCGACGTTCCCCGAAGCCGCCGGCGTCTCCGCCTCGGTGATCGTCGTCGCCGACGACGGCGATTCGGTCGAAGATGCGAAGTACAAGGATGCGATCGAAAACGAGATCGACCGCATCGAGGACCTCCCGCATGTTGACACGGTGACCTCCCCGTATTCCGACCTCGTCGAGGGCGCCACCAGCAAAGACGAGACGGCGGCCATGATCTCCGTCCAATACGACGGCACTCAGCAGGACGTCGGGGAGGACGCCGGCGACAACCTCATCGAGGCGCTCGACCCGCTGCGCGATGCCCTGCCGGGAGCGCAGGTCGAAGGCGGCGGTGAGCTCTTCCAGATCACCGGTGTCGAGATCTCCTGGGTCGAAGGCATCGGCGTCGTCATCGCCTTCATCGTCCTCCTGCTCACCCTCGGTTCCTTCCGCGCCGCGGGAATGCCGCTGATCACCGCGCTCATCGGCGTCGGCATCTCCGTGCTGCTCATCGTCGGCGGCACCGCATTCGCGACGATCAACTCCTCATCGATCATGCTCGCGCTCATGCTCGGCCTGGCCGTGGGCATCGACTACGCACTCTTCATCGTCTCCCGCGCCCGCGACCTCCTCGCCGAAGGCCACGACCCCGTCGAGGCGGCCGGACGCGCCGTCGCGACGGCCGGGTCCGCCGTCGTCTTCGCGGGCATGACCGTGATGATCGCACTCCTCGGCCTGTCCCTGGCTGGCATCCCCTTCCTCACGATCATGGGCGTCGGCGCCTCCGGCTCCGTCGCCGTGGCCGTGATGATCTCCCTGACGATGGTTCCCGCCCTGTTGGGACTCGTGAAGTCCAAGATCACCCCGAAGCCGACGAAGCGCTACCGGAAGGCCTACGCCGCGGCCGCTCGGCGGGCGACGACGGGCACGACCACCTCGGCGAAGGGATCACCGACCGGCACCGAGGTGGGCGACGGTTCCACGGGAACCCCCGCCGAGGCGACCGACCCGGCACTGCGGGAGAGGATCGCCGACGAGGCGCGCGCCGAGGGCGGCGACCCGTACCCGCCGACGATCATGAACAAGTTCTTCGCCGGGTGGCTCAAGGTCGTCACGAAGATCCCGCTGCTGACGATCGTCGTCATCGTCGGTGGCCTCGCGCTCTTCGCGATCCCCGCCACCCAGCTCCAGCTGTCCCTGCCCACCGCAGGAGATCAGGAACAGGGCACCCCGGCACGGGCGACCTACGACCTCATCGATGAGCACTTCGGACCCGGTTACAACGGACCCTTGGTCATGGCCAGCCAGATCGTGACCAGCGATGATCCGCTCGGAGACGTCGAGGAGATCGAGAAGCGCATCGAGAAGGTCGACGGTGTCGAACAGGTCATCATGGCCACCCCGAACCGGGACGCGACCGTCGGGCTCTTCCAGATCATTCCGACGACCGCCTCCGACGACCCGGCGACCCTCGACACTGTGGATCGGCTGCGGGACCTGAGCACGGAGATCGAGGACGACTTCGACTTCGCCACCGCCGTCACCGGTGCCACCGCGATCCAGATCGACGTCTCGGATCAGCTCGGCAAGGCTCTGGTGCCCTTCGGCATCTTCGTCGTCGGACTCTCCATCATCCTGCTCATGATGGTCTTCCGCTCCGTGGCGGTGCCGATCAAGGCCACCGGCGGGTTCCTCCTCTCCGTCTTCGCCTCGTTCGGCACGGTCGTCCTCGTCTTCCACGACGGACTCTTCGCCGGCCCCTTGGGCATCGACGGGACGGGCCCGGTCATCAGCTTCCTGCCGATCATCGTCATGGGCATCCTCTTCGGCCTGGCCATGGACTACGAGGTGTTCCTCGTCTCCGGCATGCGCGAAGCCTATGTCCACGGCTCCTCGGCCAAGGACGCCATCAGAGCCGGATTCGCCTCCTCCGCACGCGTCGTCTCGGCCGCAGCGATCATCATGTTCTCGGTCTTCGCGGCCTTCGTGCCCGCCGGCGAGCCGATCATCAAGTCGATCGCGCTCGCCTTGGCCGCCGGCATCTTCGTCGACGCCTTCCTCGTGCGCATGTCGCTGGTGCCGGCGATCATGCAGCTGCTCGGCGACAAGGCCTGGTGGCTGCCGAAGTGGCTCGATCGGATCCTGCCGCGCCTCGACGTCGAAGGAGAGGGCCTCGCCCACGAAGTGGCCCTGCGCGACTGGCCGGAGCCGAACTCGGACTACCGGGTCTACGGACGCGGAATCGGCGTGTACTCCGGGGACCGAGGCTTCGCCCGCGTCGACATCTCCCTGCTGCCCGGCCAGATCCTCGTCGTCAGCGGCGATTCCCGCCGAGCCCTCCTGCTCGCCGTGTCCGGCCGCGTCGGACTCACGGCCGGGGAGATGAAGATCGGCCAGAACGTCCTGCCCGAACACGCCGGACGGGTCCGTCGACAGGTTCCCTACCTCGACCTCAACCGGGGTGAAGCCGACCGGATGATCAGTCCGCGCGACATCTCTCGGATGGCCGCCTCGGCGCCGGATCTGCTCGTCATCGACGGGGCGGAGAAGCTCGCAGCCGGGGCACGGGAATCGGCCGGACCGGCACGGGACCTGCGCGATCTGCTGCCGCAGCTCGTCGCCGACGGCACCACCGTCATCCTCGGCCTGCCCGACGGGGACGTGACAGGGATCTTCGATCCCGAAACGAACTACTTCCACCTCGACCTCGACGAGGCTCGACCCGATGAGCGGGGCGGAACCGACAGCGAATCAGGCGGCGAACACACCCACGCCGTCGACAGCACCAACATGGAAGGTGTGCAGTCGTGAGACTCGAACGTGCGAACTCGAAGAAGCCGGTGAACTGGCTCTCCCTCCTCGGCCTGGTCCTCATCCCGATCATCGTGGCGGCCGGATTCATCCTCGCCACGTGGAAGAGCGGCGATCGTCTCGAGACCATCGAAGCGGCCATCGTCAACAACGACGACGGGGCGAAGGTCGACGGCAAGACCGTGCCGATCGGCCGTCAGCTGACCAGCGGTCTGGTGGGCGAGGACGAGAACAACATCCACTGGGTCATCACCGACGAAGAGGATGCGCAGAACGGGCTGTCCGACGGTACCTACGCCGCGAAGCTGACGATCCCCGAAGGCTTCTCCCGCGCCGTGACCTCGGTCGATGATGCAAAGTCGGCGACGCAGACGCAGCTCGACGTCGACGTCTCCGGGACCGCTCCCGCGCTCGATACGCAGATCTCCCGATCGGTCGCCGAGGTAGCGCGGACGACCTTCAACACGCAGATGACCGAGAACTACCTCGACAACATCTACGTGGGCTTCAATAAGATGGGCGACCAGATGAAGGACCTCGGCGACGCCGCCGGGGAACTCGACAAGGGTGCCGAGGGCCTCAAGGAAGGCACCGGACAGTCGGCCGAAGGTGCCGGCGAACTCTCCAAGGGCATGAAGCAGCTCAGTGACAACGGCGGCGAGCTCAAGTCCGGAGCCACGGAGCTGTCGAAGGGCGCCGGCGAACTGTCAAAGGGTGCCTCGGAGATGTCCGGGGGCCTCAGCAAACTCGACAAGAAGACCTCGAAGCTGCCCGAGAGCACGCAGAAGCTGGCCGACGGCTCCGGTGAGCTCTCCGACGGCGTCGACGAGTACACGAAGTCCATCGACGAGATCATCAAAGGCTTCGCCGGGTCCGGAGACTCGGGAGAAGGCGGCCTCGGTGACATCACGAAGGGCGGCAAGGAACTCGAGAAGGGCGCCGACGGTGTGTCCAAAGGTGCCTCAGGCCTCTCCGACGGACTGCACCAGTACCGAGACGGGCTGAAGGAGGGTGCCGACAAAGCCGATCAGCTGGCCGGGACGAAGCCTGACCTCGACGGACTCGTGGCTGCCGGCATCATGACCAAGGCTGAGGCGGAGAAGGCACGGGCCGAGATGTGCCCGACCGGAACTCCCGATCAGGTCTGCCAGGGCATCGAACAGGCCTATGCTCAGGGGCTGCTCAACGGCACGTCGGGTGGTCTGAACCAGGCCGTCGACGGGCTCGAGCAGGAGCAGAACGGCTCGTCCCTCCTCGGCGGATCCGATGACCTCGCCAAGGGTGCGTCGGAACTCTCCGACGGCGTGACCAAGTTCGTCAAGGGGCTCGAGGACGGCCTCGGTGATCTGACGAAGGGCATGGAGGACATCTCGAAGAACGCTCCGAAGCTGCTCGAGGCCTCGAAGGGACTGCGCGACGGTGCCGCCGGGGTCGCCGACGGCAACCAGCAGCTCGCCGACGGAATGCCGGCCCTGTCCAAGGGCATCGGCAAGGTCGCCGACGGTTCCTCGGAGCTCTCCGACGGTGCCGGTCAGCTCAGCGATGGGCTGAGCGAATACAGCACCGGCGTCGGCAAGTACACCGACGGCGTCACCGAGGCCGCGACCGGCACCTCCGAACTCGCGGCCGGCCTCGACAAGCTCGATGAGGGTACGGGCAAGTACGCGAAGGGCGTGAGCAAGTTCTCCGACGGCGTCAAGGACGGTGCGGACGAAGTGCCGTCCTACACGGCTCCGGAACGTGACCGCTTGGCCAAGGTCGCCTCGGCGAATATCGAATCGCCGGACACGGACAGCGTCACGGATGTGCTGGCGGGATCGACGATCGCGCTGCTCATCATGCTCGCCCTGTGGATCGGCGGACTAGTCACCTACACGGTGCTCAAGCCGATCCCGGCATGGGCTCTGCTCTCGACGAAGTCCTCGTTCGCCGTGTGGGCGCGCGGACTGCTGCCCGGCCTCGTCGTCGGGGTGCTGCAGGCGCTGGTGCTCTCGGTCCTCGCGGTCACCGTGATGGACATCGACGCGATCCAGGGCTTCGACATCGCGGTGCTCACGTTCGTCACAGCGATCGTGTTCATGATCTTGAACTTCGCGCTCGTGGCGTGGTTCGGGGGAGTGGGCCGGTTCCTGTCGGTCATCGCCGTGGTGCTGGCCGTGGCGGGCCGGACGATCGGGGCGGTGCCGCAGTTCTTTGACTTCGTGGCGCCGATCCTGCCGCTGACTCCGTCGATGAACGGCTTCGCTGCGATCGCCGCGGGCACCAGCGGGCAGGCTGCCGCGTACGGCGGACTGCTGGCCTGGGCGGTCATCGGCATCGTGATGTCGTTGCTGGCCATCGTCCGGGCACGGACCACGAAGCCCGAAGCCGCCCTCGAAATGGCGTAGGCGCCGAGGCTCTGCGCTGCGCGGCGCAGCACGGCGCCTCTGCGCTGCGCGTCGCATCACGGCGCCTCTGCGAACAGCCCAGTCTGAGTTGAATAGCCCATGTTTGAAACAGGGCCATTCACCCCAGACTGGGCTGCTCGCATTCGGTGCTCGGCCCCCGAGTCCGTTTCGGGACACCCATTTCTGAAATGCTCACTTTCCTCCCTGTGCATTACAGAGCAGGGTGTATCGAACCCGGCCTCGTGCATTGTGCGGCGTGGAGTTCGGCAACTGCCTGGTGTGGGGCGCTGGCCGAACTGAGTCGTCGGCGTCCGCTGGGTCGCGGGTGGACCGAGAGTTCGTGGCGATTGGCCTCCGGGGAGAGCCTGCGGGGTCTCAGAGGAGGTCGAGGATCGCCTCGGCTGCGGCGTGCGAATCGTTGAGCGTGGCTGCGTTCGTTCCCGGATTGGCTGCGATCGCGAGGCCCCACTGCTTCGACGACAGCTGGATCGACAGAGCGAACCGGCGCGGGTGGACGTTGCCCTCGACATCGATCGTGCGATACGGCCGAGACGTGAGCGCGAGTCCGTTGAGGAACTTCTCCCGACCGTCGTCCAAGGTCAGACGGGCCGCGGTGAGCTGACCGCGTTCGAGCATCCCGTACAGCAGGACGTCGGCGGCACGTGAGACGGAGTTTGTCGGGGACGCGGCATCGATGACGACGCTGCCCGTGATCGCTCCGGCGGCCTGCGCCGAGGTGACCGTGAAGATCTCCGGCCGCGGCCCCTGCGCCTCATCGGTGAGCCCCTGCACCGCGGAAATGGGATTCTCGGACCCGTCCGGGCGTGCGGCGATGCCGGAACTTGCATTCTCTGCTTCGGCTTCGGGTGCATCCGAGGTCCCACGGAGTGCGTCCGGGTTCTCTTCGATGCGCATATCGGGGCCGATGAAGGTCACGATTCCCGCCTCGGCGAGGGCGATGAGTTCGGCGATCCGCTGTGGGGGAGGCCCATCGCAGATGCCGGAGACGAAGCCCTCGAACCAGCCGAGGATCTCCATGTCGATGCTCACGCGATCGATGTGGCCTGCGACGATGAGCTCCTTGAGCAGCAGTCGGGACTGCCACAGCACGGTGAAGAGTGCCTTCTCCGGGCTGCCGGTCGGACCTGCCAGAGAGCTGCGCAGGTCAGTGCGCAGGAAGTCGAGCATCCACTCGTGCAGAGAGCCCGCTACTCCCGGCTCACGGCTGGTGAAGAGTTCACCTTCGAGCGGGTTGAGCAGGGTGTGCAGGGACATGCGGTCGGCGGGATCGGGCACGAGTGCCTCTTCGATCTCCGACCAGGCGAAGGCCTCGCGGGTGACGCGACCTTGGCGGGCGGCATCCTCGGTGGTCGTGGCGCTGGCTGTTCGTGCAGCGCTGGACGTCGCCGTGGCGCTTGCCGCAGTACGAGCGGTCGCAGCGGCCCGATCCTCGGACGAACCGACTTCGCCCGACTGCGGGTGGGTCTCCTGCCAGGTGCGTCGGGTCAGGTGGCGCGAGACGGCTTCGCCGATAGCCTCGCGCAGCTGGCCGGGGTCATCGGCGAATGCTTCGGGGCGGACCTGGGAGAGCGTGTGGTAGTACGCCAGACGCAGGTCGGCGAGGATGAGCGGCCACAGCTGATCATTGAATCGAGCACCGGCCTTGCGTTCCCCGTCGAGGTCCTCGATCCCGGCGAGCAGAGCGATATTGTCCTTCGTGAAATACCGCAGGGGCCAGTCCCGGCGAGGATGTTCATGACAGATCGGTTTGCTGCGGTACGGGATTCCACGTCGTGATCCCAGCGCCAACTGCGGTTCGTCACCACTGGGTACATACCGCAGCAGTCCGCCGGGCTGCGCCTCGTAGCGGCCGCCGCGCTCATGAGTGAACAGGGTCTGCAGGTCGAAGTAGTTGAGCCCCATGCCTCGGACGATGACCCGCTCACCGGGGGCCACCTCGGTGACGGGGGTTTCCGCGGGCAGACCCTGCGGCAGGTACAGCCCGCCGCCCAGTTCGGCGAAAGCGGCGAGGCGGGCGCGCTCCTCCGGCTGGGCGCTGGGGATGTGACCGACGGCGAGCACGACGGCGCTGGCGACGATCGTCGTGCCGTTCTGGCAGCGCACGAGCTGCTCGGGGACAGTGGCCCGTGAACTCTCTGCCACCGATGGGGGGAGGTCCATCGCGGGCAGGTCGATGACAGATTCGGCCTTCGTCGGGTGTTCGACGATCTCGATGAAGTCCGGTGCGCCCTCGCGGATGCGCCGGTAGGCGTCGCGGAGGTAGCGGCCGTAGAGGCTGCGGCTGGGGAAGGTCGAGTGCAGCGGTTCGGTGCCGCCGTTGGCAAGGTACCAGTCGGCCATGGACGGTCCGGTCGGCGCTTCGTCGGCGCCGAGGAAGCTGCAGCTGGAGTCGGGGAAGACGGTCTGCTCGGCGATGGTGGTGTTCATCAGCAGAGACTCGGGCTGGTCGGTGCGCCACACGATTCCCGCTCCGGGCGGGTACGGATCGATGAGGTGGATGGTCAGCGCGGCCTCGGCAGCTCCGGCGAAGCGTTTCGCAGCCAGAGCCACGAGTCTCTCCAGAACGGTGAGACCCCGCGGTCCGACACCGATGATCGCGACCGCGGGGGCAGGAGTCTGTGGAGCCTGGCTCACCCCTGCTCGCCGGTTCCGCCGTTGGGTCCGGGGTAGCCGGGGAAGTCGTCACCGGGCTTGAAGCCCTTCGGGTAGCACTTGCCTTCGGCGTTGGGCTCACCCGGCGTAGCCGCTTCGGTGGCGTCCGCCTCGGCGCCGGCCTCATCCGTGGATCCATCCGCGGAATCGGCGGGTTCCTCGGTGGCGGTGTCTTCAGTGCTGTCCTCGGTCGAATCCGCGCTGTCCTCGGATTCCTGGGACTTGCTGCCGTCGTTCGTCGGCTTCGGGGTCTCCTCGCCGTCGGATGCGCCCTTGACCTCGCCGAGGATCCACTTGTGGAGCACATCGTAGTCGGGGTCATAGGTGGGGGTGACGTCGTTGTTGATCTGCACCGTGGTGACATCGCCCTTCTGCATCATCAGCGCGAGCTCGATGAAGGCAGGGATCTCGTTCTGCGGGATCGAGGTGGCGATGTTCCGCGTCGCGGAGTTCGCGAGCTTCGGGTAGGCCGTGGCGATCTCCTGCGGATCGACCTGTTCGAGCGTCGTCTTGAGCATGCGCTGCTGACGGCACATGCGGTCGTAGTTGTCGCTGCCTTCGCGGGAGCGGACGTACCAGAGTGCGTCCTTGCCCTTAAGGGTCTGCGGGCCCGGATCGACCCAGCCGTAGATCTCGTTCTTCACACCCGACATCGATTTTCCGCCGCCCATCGGGATCGGGCGTTCGACGTCGATCTTGACTCCGCCGATGGCGTCGACGACGTCTTCGAATCCGGCCATGTCGACCGAGGCCCAATAGTCGAGTTTGAGGCCCAAGGAGCCTTCGACGGCCTGCATCGTCGTCCACATTCCAGGTTCGAGACCGTGCGCATTGCCGATCTGATCCGGGTTCTGTTCGCCCCACTGCCACACGGCGTTGATGAGGTCCTCAGAGGAGTCGCCGGAGGGACGGAATCCGTCTGGCCAGGCCTTTTCGAGTTCGCTGCCTTCGGGGAAGACCGGGAACGCGAGGTTACGGGGCACGGAGATGAGCGCGGCATTGCCGGTCTTCGTGTCGATGGAGGCCACGAGCATCGTGTCCGGGCGGGTGCCTTCACGGTCGTCGCCGTTGTCGCGGCCCATGAGGAAGACGTTGATATAGGGCTTGTCCGCCCAGAGGTCCTCGGCGCTGTGGGCTTTGCCGGTGCTGTCGCCGAAGAGGCTGGCGACCGTGTCGGACTGCACGCGGGCGAAGACCGAGCCGACGCCCAGCGGGATGCCGATGATGAGGGCGAGGGAGACGACGAGGACGCCGGCCATCTTGTTCTGCCAGGGCCGGTATCGGTGACCGCGGCGCAGCCCGAGGTGGGACACGACCATCACGAGGATCCAGATCACGGCCACGAGCACGGCGGCGATGGCGAGGAAGTTGAGCAGCGAGGGACTGGCGACGATCGTGGCGACCGCACGCACCGGTCCCTTGACCAGCAGATAGACGAGCCCGACGAGCAGAGTGATGACGAAGAGACCGAAGACGATGAGCCCGGCGGGCCGGAAGCGTGTGCGCAGCAGTCCGACGCCGGGCAGCAGGGTACTCAGAGAGGTCCAGCCGACGAGGCTGGGGAACGATTCGCCGAGGCGGGAGGAATGGCGGCGGGCCCGTCCCGGTTCGTGACCGGTGGACTTCTCGTCGTGGGCGGAGCCGTTGTCGTCGGCTGCTCTCGCGGCAGACGATGCGCCGGCTGCGGCTGCGGCTGCCGTGCCGACCGCTGCTGCAGCCGCGGCGCTGCGGGCGCCTCGTGCGGCGGATGGCTTCTTCCGGCCCCGGCCGCGGGATCCGGCCGCGTGCCGTTCGCGCGCGTCACGTCGCGTCGTCGGGGCGGAGTCCGTGTCGGTGTCGGTGTCAGCGTGGCTGTCATCGCGAGAATCTCTCGCCGAGGCGGCCGATTCGTCCCATGCGAAGGTGCGCGGAGCATCGTGGGCAGGATCGCGCCGTGAACCGGCGCCCGGATCGTCCTGTGTGTTCGAGCTTGCTGCCGCGGCCACTCCGGCCGCAGAGGCTCCGCTGGCGGCGGCTGCACGCAGCATTCGGGCTTCGCGGCGAGTGCGCGGGGCGACCGGACGCGGAGGCGGTGCATGCGGCGAGCGGGACGAAGTTCCTGCGTCCCGGGTGCTGTCGCCGAGTCGGTTGTCCGATTGATCTCCGGATCCGCGGGAGCTTGTGCGGAATGAATAGTCGGATCGGGCGTCGGCGGACCGTGTGGAGTCCTGACCGGAATTCTGGTCCGAGTTCGTGCGGGACTGACGAGGGTTCACCGACGAGGTCGGCAGCTGCTGAGAGTCGTGACGCTGGGATCCCGAGCGGCGAGGCTCGGTCGGTCGAGAATTCTGCTGCGGTGAGCTCGACTGCGGTGGCGAGTCGCTTTCACTGGCGGCGGTGTCGCCGCGGAACCGGGGGCGAGAGGAGGCCCGGAGCCGACGACCTGTTGTCTGGGTATCGGGGTCGCGCCCATGCGGTCCGCGCTTGTCAGGGGGAAACTCTGGCAAGTTGTCTACTCCTCAAAAAACTGTCTGCTCGTGCAATACGGCCCGCTCGCCGTTCTCGACTCCGGCGCAGGGCACACCGCGGGCATCGGATTTCCGACCGGTGTTTCTGCGAGGATCTGAGACCAGACCGCAAAGCACATCACGCCGATTTTACGCCTGGACATTGATGAATGCTGGAATTCCGGTGTGGGGGAGCGGTACAAAGGGAACGTTCGGCCCGGATTCGCGCCCATGACGGGTCGGTTCGACTATGACGAAGGCCACTGTCCACAGTTGCGCTTTGCCCTGGATGGCTCCTTTCCCTTAGGCTGTATCCCGTAGTGCTGGAGGGTCTGTCGGTGTGCGATTCGCCGGAACAGATCGCAGCATTGCGGATGGAGTCGTGGCTGAGCGGCCGAAAGCGTCACCCTGCTAAGGTGAAGTCCTCCAATAGGGGGACCGTGGGTTCAAATCCCACCGGCTCCGCGTTTGGCAGAACCCCTGCGATCTGGATCAGGTCGCAGGGGTTCTGCGTTTCTGTTCGTCTCGACTTACGTTCGATGTAGTGAAAGTTCACTTGTCCGGGGTACGGTGATCCGCGTCCGCCCCGCGCCACCGGAGCTCACCAGCAGAGATGTTGCTCCGGCGAGTACTGAGGAGAACTCTCATCGCTATGCCCCTGATCCGCAGGACCGCTCTGTCCGCTGCCGCCGCCGCTCTGGCGCTGACCCTGACCGCCTGCTCGTCCGGAGATGACGCAGAGGAGCCGAACGCCCAGGGCGCCGAGACCCAAGGCGCCGCGCAGGAGTCCGGAGAAGCCGCAGGTTCGAAGGGTGAAACCGGATCCGCCGAGGCGGCCGGCCTCGACCCGAAGGATCTTCCCGATCCTGTCGCTTCCCAGGAGACCCCCGCCGCCGTCGACGGCGATGACAAGGCAACGATGACTGTCGAGCTGTTCCCGCTGAAGCGTCAGGGCGAGACGGTCGTGGCGCAGTTCGCGTTCAGTGTGAACTCTGATCAGACCGACGAGGACGACGACGGTGACGATCTCTACGGCTATCTGGGCGGGAGCTGGGCGCCGTTCCTTGTCGACTTGCAGAACCTGCGCAAGCACAACGTGTTGGATAAGTTCCCGCAGCGAGCGCAGACGGATGTCCAACAGACAAAGTTCAAACCCGGCCAGACCCACTACGCCTTCGCTGTCTTCGCGGCCCCGCCGCCGGATGTCGACGAGGTCGAGGTCTCCGTCGTCGACGGTATGAACCTCGCCACCGGAGTGAAGATCTCGTGAAGCCGGCAGCCGTCGGTCCTGCAGCGGTGATTCTTGCTGCCGGCATTGTCGTCGCCGGCCCACCCGCACTCGCGTTCGCAGACTCAGTGACTTCGCAGGACATCGCCAACCGAGATGCCCCGACTCCGGAGGACTTCACCGATCCCGACCAGTCGCAGATCGACAAGAGCATCGTCGAACTCGAACCGGAGATCTATGACCTGGACAAAGGCATCGAGGACGTGGAGACGACCAAAGCCAGTGGCGGCGATACCGTGGTCACGCTCGACACCGATATCCTCTTCGACTTCGACTCGTCCGAACTGAGTGAGGCCGCGAAGAAGAAGATCAAGGAGCTCGTCACGGATCTCCCGACCGACTCCGAAATCACCGTCGGCGGGCATACGGATTCCAAGGGCGAAGACGACTACAACAAGAAGCTCTCCGAAGACCGCGCGAAGGTCGTCGCCGAGGTGCTCACCTCGGAGGACTCGGACCTTGACGTGACGGCAAAGGGTTTCGGCGAGTCCGAGCCCGTCGAGTCGAACGAGAAGAACGGCAAGGACGACCCAGAGGGCAGGGCGAAGAACCGTCGCGTCGAAATCCGCTACGAAGACTGAGGCTGTTCGGGAAGAGTGGCTGAGACCATTGACGAACCTGACAGCACTGCATAGCGTCTCTTTCAATAGATGGTCATCCATGAGGCAACTTCGGTGACGTCGGCTCTCATCCGGCGGCGAAACCGCCGATTCGGGGACCAACGGAGGGCAACCGATTGAAGACAGTCATCATCGGAGGCGGCGTGGTCGGGCTGACCAGCGCCTACGAACTGGCGCTGAGCGGACACGACGTCACCGTCATCGAGGCTGCCCGCTGCGGTGCGGGCGCCTCCCACGGAAATGCCGCAAAGATCGCCATCGCCGAGAGCACCCCGGTGCCTGCCCCAGGGGTGCTGCTTCAGGGGATCCGATGGATGTTCAAACCCGACAGCCCACTATCGATCAAGCCGTCCCTTGCGCCCGGCTATCTCAGATTCCTGTTGCGGATGGCCAGGCACTGCAACACACGCGACTTCGAAGCCGGACTCGACCTCCACCTGCGCCTCGGCGAGGATGCGAACGATCTCTTCGATGAGTACCAGGCTCAAGGAATCGACTTCGAGATGTACGACCGCGGTGTGCTGTTGGCTTTCGAGACTCGGGAACGCTTCGACGAGTACTGTGCGAGCCTGCCTGCTTTCGCGGCCGCAGGCCACCGGCCGCGGCGACTGCATGACGACGAAGTCCGCGAGGCCGAACCGGCTCTCAGCGATCGCATCCGCCACGGTCTCTCCTTCTCCGCTGACCGACAGATCGAACCCGATTCTCTGACAGCGGGCCTCCTCGTGAAACTCTCCGATCTCGGCGTAGTCGTGCGAGAAGACACTCGTGTCGGACGCTTCGTTCGCTCCGGCGACTCCGTGACCGCAGTCGTCACCTCCGACGCGGAGGTCATCAAGGCCGAAGCTCTTGTCATCTCCGCCGGGGTCCCGTCCGGCGAGTTGGCCCGGCAACTCGGCCAGAAGATTCCGATCTACTCGGGCAAGGGCTACAGCATCGACTACTCACCCGCTCCGATCCAGCTGCGCACATCCCTGACCCTCGAAGATGCTCGCGTCGCCGTCACTCCGCTGAACGGCATGCTCAGGCTCGCCGGCACGATGGAGTTCGGCAGCACGGACGACGACGTCAACGAGGTTCGCGTCGGTGCAATCCGGCGTGCGGCTCAGGAAGCATTTTGTGATTGGGGCGACGGTCACGGTGAACTGGCTCCATGGGCTGGGTCGCGCCCCATGACTCCTGACGGACTTCCCGTCATCGGGCGCCTGGACTCCGTGAAGAACGCCTACATCAATTCGGGACATTCGATGCTCGGTCTGACATTGGCACCGGGATCTGCTCGGCTGCTTGCCGGACTCATGACTGATGGAAGCTCGACGCTGCCCGGTGAACTGCTCACTCGTGTGTCCGCGAACCGGTTCTGAACGATTCACGTCAACGCCGCACGGACCCGAACGGACGAGGATGGGCTCATGAAGACACAGCAAGTCACTGGCAGCGAAGTCGTGGACTGAGGCCCGCACAGAGGCGAGGGAACGTGAAGAACAGACAGCTCATCAAGGCCGTCGATGTCCACGCGGCCGGCGAACCCGGCCGCGTGCTCATCGGCTCGGGACTGCGGGTCAAAGGTGCGACGATGGCCGAGAAGCTCCGCTACTGCGAAGAGCATCTCGACGACTTCCGGAACCTCATCCTTCACGAACCCCGCGGTTATCCCGGCCTGTGCTCGCCGATCGTCGTGCCTGCGACGGATCCGAGCTGCGATTTCGGAATGATCGTCATGGAGCAGGGCGGGTTCAAGCCGATGTCCGGATCGAACCTCATCTGCACCGTCACGGCGCTGATCGAGACGGGATCCGTCGACGTCAGCGAACCGGTCACCGAGCTGCGGGTCGACACCGCCGCCGGTGTCGTCACGGTCCGCGCCGAGGTGGAGGCCGGCCGAGCGAAATCGGTGACTTTCGACAATGTCCCGGCTTTCGTCCACGGACTCGACCTGCCTCTCGAGGTGCCTGGGTACGGGACGATTCCCGTCGACATCGTCTTCGGCGGTCAGTTCTACGTACAGACTGCGGCGGACAACCTCGGCGTGGCTCTTGATCCTGGCAATGCCAAGGAGATCATCAGGGCTGCCAGCGTGTTGAGGCAGGCGGCGAACGAGACCTTCGAGGTGAGGCATCCCCTCATCCCTGAAATCGATTCGATCGGTCTGCCGCTGATACACGGACCCGCCCGAACAGAGGGCACCGACGGACGCAATGCGGTCGTCCTGCCCAACGGCATCGTCGACCTCGACGATCCGAGCACGTGGACGGGGACGTTCGACCGTTCGCCCTGCGGCACCGGCACGAGCGGCCGAGTCGCAGCCAAGCACGCCCGCGGCGAACTGCCCGTCGGTCAGCGGTTCATCCACGAATCGATGCTGGGAACGACCTTCACCGCCGTGGTGAAGGAAGAGACCGAGATCGGCGGACTGCCGGCCGTGATCCCCTCGATCACCGGGCGCGGATGGATAACCGGATTCCAGCAGCTCGTCCTCGAGCCCGACGATCCGTTCCCGATCGGCTTTACCGTCGGTGACATCTGGAGCGGCGGCACGAGCGCTGCGGAACCCGCAGACGAGAACTGGGGACCCGCAGACGAGAACCGAGGAACGGACAAGGATCCGCAGGGCCGATGACCTATCGAGCGATAGTCTGCTGAGTAAGGGCCGTGGTCGACGCCGACACGATCAGTCGCACATGAGGAGCACACAATGACGAATGAACCCGACCGAATCTCTTTCGACGACCTTGTCTCGGCCATCGAAGCGAAGCTCGTGGCCGCAGGCGCTTCGCCTTCGGTGGCCGACGTGCTGGCGACCAACTGCGCCACCTGTGAACGCGACGGTACCCTCAGCCACGGAGTCTTCCGGGTGGCCGGCTATCTCGATTCGCTGACCCGCGGTTGGGCAGATGGGGCCGCGCAAGCGAGCATCGACGTCGTCGGCCCTTCCTATATTCGCATCGACGGTCACAACGGTTTCGCCCAACCCGCACTCGCCGAGGCTGGGCCGGCGATCGACCAGGCGCTCGACGACACCGGTGTCGCCGTCATCGCCCTGCGCAACACCCACCACTTCAGCGCCCTGTGGCCCGACCTCGAGGCATTTGCACGCGACGGTCGGGTGGCGATGGGGATGATCGCCAGCGGCAAGCTCGCCGTTGTCCCCGAGGGGGCCACTCGTCCGGTCTTCAGTACCAATCCGTTCGGTTTCGCCACACCCGTGGCTGACGCGGACCCGATCGTCTTCGACTTCTCCACGTCGTCGATGTCCCACGGGGATCTGCAGCTGCTGCGGGCAGAGGGCCAGGAGGTTCCGGTCGGGACCGGGGTCGACTCGACCGGCGCGGACACCACGGATCCGAACGCCATCCTCGACGGCGGCGGCATCCGTCCCATCGGCGGGCACAAGGGTGCGCTGCTGTCGTTCATGATCGAAACGCTCGCAGCAGGGCTGACCGGCGGTGCCTTCACCTATGAGGTCGACGCGGAGGCCCCCGAGGGCGCCCACACCTTCCGGACCGGTCAGCTCTTCATCGTCATCGACCCCGAACGCGGCGGCAACGACGCGTACCTCGCTCGGGTGCGCGAATTCGTCGATATGCTCCGCGACGCAGGTATGAATCGTCAGCCCGGTGACCGTCGCTACGCCAATCGCGCCGAGACGGCCGAACGCGGAATCCCTATCACCGACACGATTCGCTCCCTGTTCGACTGAATTGCCGTCGACCGATCGAAGCCTGCTCTGTCCCGAGCAGCACACGACCCCGCTGGAGGGAGTCGCCGACTCCGTCGAGAACGGTCCTCAGCCGTACATCCGCCACCACAGCAGTGCCACGTGCAATGCCGTGCGTGACTCCGCATCCTCGAGTGAGACGCCGAGGCGGTCCTGCAGGCGATTGATCCGTGCGTAGAGCGCGGGCCGAGACAGGTGCCCGGCCCGCGCCATCGCGGACTTGTTGCCGCCATGGGAGAGGTAGAGCTCGAGGAAGTCGAGCAGTCCGTCGTCTGCGGAGTCCCCAGCGGATGGCAGAACGCCGTCCCGACGTCCGTCCTCACCGAGCAGCGGCCCCAGCTCTCCCTCGGCGAAGGCGCGCAGTCGCGAGTCCTCGGCCAGCAGAGACAGCAGCCCGCGAATGCGCACGTCCGAGGAGCGGTAGAACGCACGCTCACGCACATCGAGCGTCGATGCGACCTCGGCGACGTGGGAAGCCGCTTCGAGGCCGGCGATGGCGCGCAGCAGGGAGGTGCTGCCTCTCCCGACTCCGACCACCCAGCTAGCGGCAAGATCCTCGAGTTCGGCGAGGAGGCGGTTGAGGCGGTCGTCGGCCTCCTCAGTGCCGTGCGGACTCGGCTGTGATCGTCGGCTTCTCCCGCGACCGGGCCCCACAATGAACCCGAACGCACCCGACTGCAGGCTCGTCATGAGCAGACACAGATTGAGGCGCGAGGCGGCAGAGGCGATCTCCTGCGTCAGGCCGCGCTCTTGCAGCTGCACGCGAGTCGGATCGGTGTCGGTCTCTCGATCGATGCGGATGACCACCGGGGTGAGTTCGGCCTTGTCAGCAGGCGCGAATCCCAGAGAGCGGGCGCGCTCCCGTGCTGAACGCTCGTCGATGCCCTCCGAGTCCGTGATCTCTCGGATCAGTCCGCTTTGGGCCTGCAGCAGCAGATCCTGCTCATCGCGATCGGCCATTCGAGTCAGCGTCAGGGCTTCACCGGCGCGTTCGATGACCTGCTCGAGATCGGCGACGGACTCGGCGGCGCCGGGCACGACGAGCCGGCCCCACCGGCGAGAACGCAGCCCCACCGGCGTCTGCCGCCACTGCGCCGGCGCGTGGCCGCCGGGTGTCGTACTCGCACCGCTGACAAGGTCGACCCACTTCTGTGCGAGAGCCTGCGAACCACGGCCGGAATGCGCGAGCACCCGATGTGACACATCCTCGAGGACCACCGCCGTGCCCAACAGCTCGGCCGTACGATCGACGATCGTCTGCGCCTCGGCCCGATCGAGGCTCAGCTGCGTGTACGTCTCGTGGATCTCCCGGGCATGTTCGAGCCGCGATATCTGCTGTGCGAGAAGGCTGCGGTGCGCGAGCTCGGTGATCCTGACGAACTTCACCCGACGCGGCAGGACGATGACGGGCAGTTCCCTCGCCGAGGCGGCCGCGGCCGCGATCTCGCGTGCTCTCTCATCGTGGGTCGAGTTCTCATCGACGAGTTCGATGATCGTCCCAGCGGCACCTGCGCGCTCGAGCTGGTCGAGGAACTCCGTCATCGCCGCAGGCGAGTGGCGGAAGGCCGTGGCGGTGGTCAACACGAGCTCCCCACCCTCGAGGAAGCGCTCGACATGCTCGGAATCGGCGATGTGGACCCAGCGGATCGCCCGGTCGAGGCCTGCCTCGCCGGCAAGTACCGCAGGCTCTGCAGCCTTGATCTCCTCGAACTCGAGCAGACCGGCGATGCGCAACGATGTCCCGCTCGACTCCCGTGCAGTGTCCATTGACACAGTGTAAAGCCGAGGGCGAAGACTCTGACGTTCTGACACTTCCGAGATCGGCAAAGCGGACAGAGGATGGACTCAACCGACGTACCGACGACGCAGAAGGACCCTTCATGGCAACGCTCTCCCATTGGATCAACGGACAGACCGTCACCGGGGACACCGACACCCGCCTCGGCGATATCACGAACCCGGCCACCGGAGTCGTCAGCGGCCAGGTGGCCCTGGGTTCGAAGGCCACCGTTGAATCGGCGATCGCCGCAGCCTCCGCCGCATTCCCCGCCTGGCGCGACACCTCGCTGTCACGGCGGACGTCCATCCTCTTCTCCTTCCGCGAGCTGCTCAACGCCCGCAAGCAGGAGCTCGCGGAGATCATCACCGCCGAACACGGCAAGGTACTCTCCGACGCCCTCGGCGAAGTCGCCCGCGGACAGGAGGTCGTCGAATTCGCGTGCGGCATCGCCGGTCACCTCAGGGGCGGGCATACGGAGAACGCGTCGACGAAGCTCGATGTCCATTCCCTGCGCCAGCCGATCGGCGTCGCCGCGATCATCTCTCCCTTCAACTTTCCGGCCATGGTCCCGATGTGGTTCTTCCCCGTGGCCATCGCCACCGGAAACACCGTCGTGCTCAAACCCTCGGAGAAGGACCCCTCGGCCGCGAACTGGCTCGCCGAGCTGTGGAAGGAAGCCGGCCTGCCCGATGGCGTGTTCAACGTCGTCCATGGTGACAAGGAAGCCGTCGACACGATCCTCGACAGCCCCGACGTCGCCTCGGTGTCCTTCGTCGGGTCGACCCCGATCGCACAATACGTCTACGAGAACGGCACCGCCGCCGGCAAGCGCGTCCAGGCACTCGGCGGAGCGAAGAACCATATGCTCGTCCTGCCCGATGCGGACCTCGACCTCGCCGCCGACGCCGCCGTCAACGCCGGCTACGGCGCCGCCGGAGAGCGCTGCATGGCGATCTCCGTCGTCGTCGCCGTCGAATCCGTCGCCGATGAGCTCGTGGCGAAGATCGCCGAGCGCACCAAGACCCTGCGCGTGGGCGACGGGGCGACCGAACCCGACATGGGACCGCTCGTCACCGCCGCCCACCGCGACAAGGTCGCAGGCTACATCGATGCCGGCGCCGAGGCGGGAGCGAAGGTCGTGCTCGACGGTCGGGAGAACACCCCGGCCGACGGGTTCTTCCTCAACCCGACCCTCTTCGACGACGTGACCACCGACATGTCGATCTACACAGACGAGATCTTCGGCCCCGTGCTCTGCGTCGTCCGCGTTCCCGGCTACGACGAGGGCCTCGATCTCATCAACGCCAACCCGTACGGCAACGGCACCGCGATCTTCACCAACGACGGGGGAGCGGCCCGCCGCTACGAGAACGAAGTCGAGGTCGGCATGGTCGGCATCAACGTCCCGATCCCCGTGCCCGTGGGCTACTACTCCTTCGGCGGGTGGAAGAACTCGCTGTTCGGCGACACCCACGCCTACGGCGACGAAGGCGTCCACTTCTTCACCCGTGGGAAGGTCGTGACCTCACGCTGGCTCGATCCCAGCCACGGCGGACTCAACCTCGGCTTCCCGACCAACGACTGAACAGACCACCACGGACGTCCGCCCCGATCAAGGGGCGGGCGTTCACGCAACGACGAACCACCTCGGCGAAGGAGCCCAGACATGACCACCACCGCGGATTCCCCGCTCACCGAATCGCACCTCGACGCTGATCGCACCGGTGCCGACCGGATCGACCCTGACCTCATCGAGGCAGGGCGACGTGCCCACGAGCTCGACCGTGCTCACGTCTTCCACTCCTGGCAGGCACAGGGACCGTTCGACCCGATGACGATCGTCGACGCCGCCGGCCCCTACATCTGGGACGGCGAGGGCCGAAAGCTGCTCGACATGTCATCGCAGCTGGTCAACACGAATATCGGCCATCAGCACCCGGCCGTCGTCGCGGCGATCCAGGAGCAGGCCGGCCGGCTGTGCACCATCGCGCCGCAGCACGTCAACGGCGCCCGCTCCGAGGCGGCCCGACTCATCACCGAACGCACCCCGGGCGACCTCGATCACGTGTTCTTCACGAACGGGGGAGCCGACGCGAACGAGCACGCGATCCGGATGGCCCGACTGCACACCGGTCGGACGAAGGTGCTCTCTGCCTACCGCAGCTACCACGGAGGCACGCAGCTGGCCGTCAACGTCACCGGCGACCCGCGCAGGTTCGCCAACGACTACTCCGCTGAGGGCATCGTCCACTTCATGCCCGCCTACCCGTACCGGTCGTACTTCGACTCGACCTCCGAGGCCGAGGAGACACGGCGCGCGCTGGCCCACCTCGAGGACATGATCACCCTCGAGGGGCCCGGCAATATCGCGGCTCTCATCCTCGAGACCGTTCCGGGCACCGCGGGGATCTACGCCCCGCCGGCCGGCTACCTCGCCGGCGTGCGCGAGCTGACGGCGAAGTACGGGATCGTCTTCATCGCCGACGAAGTGATGGCCGGTTTCGGCCGCACCGGTCGCTGGTTCGCCGTCGACCACTGGGACGTCACCCCGGACCTCATCACCTTCGCCAAGGGCGTGAACTCCGGATACGTCCCGCTCGGCGGGGTCGCCATCTCGGATGCGATCTTCGAGACCTTCCGTGATCGGGCCTACCCGGGCGGACTGACCTACTCGGGACATCCGCTCGCCTGTGCGGCAGCGGTCGCGACGATCACCGCGATGGAGGACGAGGGGATGATCGCCAACGCCGAGCGCCTCGGCGAAGACATCATCGGTCCTGCCCTGCGGGAGATCGCGCAGCGTCACCCCTCGGTCGGGGATGTGCGGGGTCTCGGCTGCTTCTGGGCAGTCGAGCTCGTCAAAGACCGGACGACGAAGGAGCCGCTGGCAGCCTACGGCGGCAGCTCACCGGAGATGAACGAGGTCATCGCAGCGCTCAAGGCCGACGGCGTGCTGCCGTTCGCGAACTTCAACCGCATCCATGTCGTGCCGCCGCTGAACACTCCGGATGAGGACGTCAGGTTCGGGCTCGCCGCCCTGGATCGGGCACTCGACGTCGCGGATCGGTACGTCACGGAGTAGATTCGTCACGCGTGACTGAGGAGCCGCCTCGGCGAGGGATCGCTGTGTTCGGGCCCCGTTCGGAATGTGAGTGCAATTGCACTCTCAGCCGGGCGGGGCCCGTTTGCGCACGTCAAAAGTGAACAAAAGGTGAATGAGGTGGAGTAGGGTCGAATTGCGGGTGAAGAGCAGTTGAATCTGTGGGTAGACTTCTGCGGGATAGTGATGGCTGGCCGTCAGCTGCATCATCCACGGTCCGAATAGTGTCTACACCCAAGGTCGATTAGTGGAAATCATCTTCGTCGTCGTGCTCGTCATCGCACTGGCACTGTTCTTCGACTTCACCAATGGCTTTCACGATACGGCCAATGCCATGGCCACACCGATCGCGACCGGGGCCATCAAACCCAAGACTGCGGTCACGCTCGCCGCGATCCTCAACCTCGTCGGAGCCTTCCTCTCCACCGAGGTGGCCAAGACCATCTCGGGCGGCATCATCAAGGAAGGCGGCGGGGGAGTCCAGATCAGCCCCTCATTCATTCTCGCCGGCCTCATCGGCGCCATCATCTGGAACATGGCGACATGGCGGTTCGGACTTCCCTCGTCCTCGTCCCACGCTCTCTTCGGCGGTCTCATCGGTGCGGCCATCGTCGGTGCCGGGTTCAGCTCCGTCGACTACGGAGTGTTCCTGTCGAAGGTCGTCATCCCGGCTCTGGCGGCCCCGCTCATCGCCGGGTTCAGCGCCTACCTGTGCACGAAGATCGCCTACGCGATCACTCGCCGCAACGAGGAGGGCAAGACCGCTCGCCGTGCACCATTCAAGTACGGGCAGATCTTCTCGTCCTCGCTGGTGGCGCTCGCCCACGGAACGAACGACGCGCAGAAGACGATGGGCGTCATCACCCTCGTGCTCGTGTCGGCGAACCTGCAGGAGCACGGCACCGGCCCGCACATCTGGGTGATCACTGCCTGTGCTCTGGCGATCGCGTTGGGCACCTACGTCGGCGGTTGGCGCATCATCGACACCCTCGGCACGAAACTGACGACGGTCAAGCCCGCCCAGGGACTGTCGGCCGAGACGTCGACGGCTGCGGCCATCCTCGCCTCCTCGCACCTCGGCTTCGCCCTGTCGACGACACAGGTCGCCTCCGGTTCCGTGCTCGGTTCGGGCCTGGGCCGCAAGGGCGCCGACGTGCAGTGGTCGACGGCCGGACGGATCGCCTCGGGTTGGCTGCTGACGATCCCGGCAGCCGCGATCGTCGGCGGCATCGCCGCCGGCATCGCTCACCTGGGAACGATCGGCGTCATCGTCGACACGATCATCGCCGTCATCGTGGTGCTGTGGATCTACATCAGCTCCCGCCGGGTCGAGGAGACGGACATCTCGAACTTCGACACCGTCGGCGAAGCCGTCAACATCCGCGGCCGCAAGCGCAAGCTGCGCAAGGACCGCAACCGCAAACGCGCTCAGGAGAAGCGGGAAGCCCGCTACGAGGCCTGGGCAGAGAAGCAGGCGGCGAAAGAGAAGCGCCGTGCCCACCGTGATGCCAAGAAGAACGGGGCCGTTCCCGCCGAGGCTGCGAATGCCAGTTCATCGTCGACCGGATC
Organism: Brevibacterium sp. H602; assembly: GCF_051172395.1. Taxonomy (NCBI): domain Bacteria; kingdom Bacillati; phylum Actinomycetota; class Actinomycetes; order Micrococcales; family Brevibacteriaceae; genus Brevibacterium; species Brevibacterium sp. H602. The sequence continues at coordinate 29,558 of NZ_JBPIZD010000012.1, forward strand.
GTCACCCGGGGCCGATGCCGGCCGGGCCGATGCGAGCGATAAGGGAGACGCGAAATGATCGAGTGGAGTTCCTTCGCCATCGTTGCGGCCGCGACATGGGTTTCGGCCATCATCGTCATCACGCTGTTCTCCGTCGGAGTGCGGATGCGCGCCGCGCACCTCGACCGTGTCGAGGAGGGCCGCAGCAGTTCGGCGCTGCCGGTCGGGTACTGGGCGGTGTTCGGCATCTGCGGAGCAGTAGTGCTGCTCGGCGTCTACCTCATCGTCCCGGCCCTCCACGGCGCCTGAGCTTACCTGGCCCGGTGAGCATCCCTCACCGTTCGCGTCATAACGCACAGCTGGATGGCCGTCGGTCACCGTTAGCGGCTGCTCCTACAGTTGCACCGGGGCGTAATGGCACTGCGACGGTGTTTTGCGACCGCCGAGTGGTTGTGCCGCTGGCGGTGTGGGATGTGGCCGATGCTCAAAAGGCCGCGTAGGCGCGTTTCGGGTAGAGATCGTGCGCCGAGGGCGTTTCGGTCAGAGGGGGCTGCGTGACGCGAGTGATGGGCACCTGAGGGGTTCGGCCCAGACTCGTCGTGCGAGCAGGTGGCGGGCTCAGCTTAGACTCGTCGTGTGAGAACTCCGCCGCACAACTCTCGACATTTTGCCGATCTGCAGAAAGAGATCGGCAAAGCCGATCGCCGGCGCATCGACCAATGGCATGCGGCAATGCGGCGCGATGGATGCGTAGTGTTGCGGACCAACCTGGTCAAGACTTTCGCGATGGCACTTATCTGCTGGCTGTTCGTCGGAGCGATCATCCTCACCTTCACCGTCACCCCTGCCTCGACCTGGAACCCGATGTCCCCTGGCTTCGGTGGGTGGCCGATCTTCTTCCTCCTTGTGGTCTTCGCCATCGGCTTGGTGCTCTTCTGCGTTGGAGCGCTGTTGTGGACTTTTGTCTTTCCCTTTGTGCGACCACAGTTCGTCGTGTCGAGCTGGGGCATGGAGTCCTCATGGTGGAAGCCTGGCGGGCGGGTCAGGCAGTTCGCAACGCCGTGGTCAGGCATCGTCGACATCGGCGGAGAGTTCCAGTGGAGGAAAGGGATGCTCCCGGACGCGCTGGTCGTAACGATCACTGCACGCGGTGCGACCGCTCATCGGAACGCGCTGATCGGTACCGTCAGGAAGCCGGAGATGGTCACCTATCGCGTGTTGAGGGAGCTCAAAGCGAAACCGCGTGATGTGTTGGTATTTCTCCGTGAGGTTCATACGGCGCAGGCGACGCATCACTGAATCTGCGCGGCTTCGGCCCTGCAGTCCGGAGGCACTGACGAATCAACGGCGGGTCCCAAACGGTCGAACGCGCACCCGCAACGAAATACGACAATCCCCCAACCACCTCGGCGGTGGTTGGGGGATTGTCGATAGACGGACGGCTCAGACTGTCAGCGATGAAGCCAAACGACTCAGACTAGCCACACAGCCGAACGACTCAGGCGAGGCCGAGGCGCTGGCGGAGGTTGTCGACCTCGGCGCGGAGTTCGGCCGGAACCGAATCGCCGAGCTCGGCGTACCATTCCTCGATGAGGCCGAGTTCGGTCTCCCACTCTTCGGGCTTGATGGCGAGAGCCTTGCGCAGCTGCTCGTCGGTGAAATCGAGGCCTTCGGTGTCCAATCCGCCTTCGACCGGGGTGAGGCCAAGTGGGGATTCCTGAGCATCGGCGGTGCCGGTGACGCGTTCGAAGACCCATTTGAGAACGCGCGAGTTTTCGGAGAATCCGGGCCACAGGAACGAGTTGTCGTCGTCGCGGCGGAACCAGTTGACGTAGAAGATCTTCGGCAGCTGGGCACCCTCGGTGTTGCCGATGTTGATCCAGTGCTGCAGGTAGTCACCGACGTTGTAGCCGATGAACGGGCGCATCGCCATCGGGTCGCGGCGGACGACGCCGACGGCACCGGTGGCAGCTGCGGTGGTCTCCGAGGAGAGCACCGAACCCATGAACACACCGTGGGTCCAGTCCTTGGTCTCGGTCACGAGCGGCATCGTGGTCTTGCGGCGACCGCCGAAGAGGATGGCCGAGATCGGCACACCGTTCGGGTTGGTCCACTCGGGAGCCAGGGTCGGCACGTTCGCGATCGGGGTGCAGAAGCGCGAGTTCGGGTGAGCGGCCGGGGTGTCGGACTCGGGAGTCCAGTCGTTGCCCCTCCAGTCGGTGAGGTGGGCAGGTGCCTCGTCGGTCTTGCCTTCCCACCACACGTCACCGTCGTCGGTCAGAGCGACGTTGGTGAAGATGTTGCCGCCGGCCTCGATGGCGCGCATCGCGGTGGGGTTCGTCGTGTAACCGGTGCCCGGCGCGACGCCGAAGAGCCCGAACTCGGGGTTGACGGCGTAGAGCTGGCCGTCTTCGCCGAAGCGCATCCATGCGATGTCGTCACCGAGGGTCTCGGCCTTCCATCCGGGGATGGTCGGTTCGATCATGGCGAGGTTGGTCTTGCCGCAGGCCGACGGGAACGCGGCGGCGACGTACTTGACGACGCCTTCGGGGTTCGTCAGCTTGAGGATGAGCATGTGCTCGGCGAGCCAGCCCTCGTCGCGGGCGATCGCGGAGGCGATGCGCAGCGCGTAGCACTTCTTGCCCAGCAGCGCGTTGCCGCCGTAGCCGGAACCAAAGGACCAGATGGCGCGATCCTCGGGGAAGTGAGTGATGTACTTCGTGGTATTGCAGGGCCAGGCGACATCGTCCTGTCCCTCTTCCAGCGGAGCGCCGACGGAGTGGACGCACTCGACGAACTTCGCGTCCTGGGCGTCGATCGCATCGAGGGCGTACTTGCCCGAGCGAGCCATGACGAGCATGGAGAGGACGACGTAGGCCGAATCAGTGACCTCGATGCCGAACATCGGCTGGTCCGCCTCGGCGTGGCCCATGACGAAGGGGATGACATACATGGTGCGTCCGCGCATCGCGCCCTCGAACAGCGGGTTGAGGGTTTCCTTCATCTCCGCGGGAGCGACCCAGTTGTTGAGCGGACCGGCGTCCTTCTCGTCTTCGGAGCAGATGTAGGTCCGGCCCTCGACGCGGGCGACGTCCTCGGGGTCGGAAGCCGCGTAGTAGGAGTCCTTGGTACCGTTGACACGCTGGATGGTGCCGGCCTCGACGAGCTTCTCAGCGATCTCGTTCTTCTGTGCTTCGGAACCATCGATCCAGACGATGTCATCCGGGGTGGTCAGGGCGGCGATTCGGCTGACGAACGAGAGCACCGACTTGTTCTCGGTCGGTGCGTTCTTCAGCTGGTCAGCGACGACATCATGGTCGAGGACAGTCATGAGTGGTCTCCTGGTGGGTCGTGTGTGGGGTTTCGTCTCCGGCGGCTGGCGTCCGTCGAGCGGTTGGTACATATCCACCGTAGGATGGGAGCGGAAGCGAAAAGCGCGCGTTTCGGTCACTCGAAGATGTGCATTGGATCACAGCCAAGGGTCGATTGACGTGAAAGCGGCAATTCACTGACGTGTTGTTTCAATTGATTGATGTGTTCTTGCAGTGATGATCGACCGCTGAAATCTGCGATTTCATCCCCTCTCGCCGAGGCGGCTCTGGCCTTGAGTGCAAATGTGGCGAAGCGCACGTGAGGACGATTTGAGCTTCGGCGAAATGGGTGTGTATAGTTGTTCGAGTTGCAGGGCGAGAGTCCGGGCGACATGCGCCACTAGCTCAACGGATAGAGCATCTGACTACGGATCAGAAGGTTGGGGGTTCGAATCCCTCGTGGCGCACCGAAGGAAAGTCCCTCACCAGGCAGGATTGCCAGTGAGGGACTTTTTCGTATGCCCGGAGTCAGGCTGTTCCGGGCGTCGATTCGAAGGTTGGGGTTCTGTTGGGTGCTGAGATGCGGAAAGCCCGTCGCCATAGTGAAGAGCTCGGTGAGGTCATCGAGGTGTTCGCCGACCGCCCAGGACCGAAGACGGTGTCGGGGTTAGTCCTTGGGTGGGTGCTCTTCACAGCTCTGACATTCATCAATCCGGGGGAGACGCCGCTGCTGGCGGTTGCTCCGGGTATCATCTTCGCGGTGATGTTCGGCCTGATCCTTCTCTATCTCTCGGGTGAGCGGCTCATCGTCTGCGAGCGCGGGATCCTTGTCGGCTCCGTAGCTCCGGGGATTCGTCCCTACGCCATTCCCTATGGGCAGATCACGCCCGGCAGCGTTGCCGGGGTCGCCGGCGCGAACAGATATCTCAAAGAGGTCGGACTCCAGGGACAGATCGCGCAGTCGACCCTGCGAGCGTCGTGGTGGACGAAGAACGGTGTCCACTTCGTCGCCTGCTCGGCCGAGGATGCCAGGCGCGGACGCAGACGTTTCACGCTGGCGCTCGACCCGATTCCCAGGTCGGTCGACGGCCGGTGGATCTGGTTCGCAGGGACCGGTCGGCAGTCCGCGAGGTCGGCAGTCGAGGCGATCGCTCGGGTCACCTCGGCGGCGGGGTATCCGCAGCTGGCCCAGGCCGCGCTCGATCGCGGAGTCGTCGAGCTGACCGGCAACCCCGAGGACGCAGCACGCCAACTGCCCGGCCACCCGCCGGTCCGCAGGGGCGGAGTCAGATAGCTGGGACTTGGCTCACCTGCGGCCGGGCGTCGAATCATCTGGCGGCGAGAACGGCCTCACGCTGTTCCGTCGACAGGCGTTTGACGGCCTCCCGGATCGTCACCCCTGAGGCACGGTGGGCGCGCGGGAGGATCCAGTCGAAGACGAGGTCGGGGCGTTTGCGCGAGGTATCGCGCAGAACCCAGCCGATGGCCTTGCGGATGAAGAATTCCTTCCCCTCGAGCATCGCATCGGCGAATCGGGTGAACCTGTCGAAGTCGCCGCGGCCGTGCCGCAGCGGGACCAGGTGTGCCAACAGGGCTGAGCGGCGAATCCAGAAATCCTCATCGCTCGCCCAGCGCTCCAGGACGGGGTCGAAAGCGGCATCCCGTTCGCTCAGAGGGCCGACAAGATCACCGGCCAGAGGGTCGATGAGCGCCCAGGTCTTCGCCTCGCGGAGCAGGCCCTCGATGAAATCCGCATCTCCGCCGCTGAGTCGGTCTTTCGACTGGATGAGAACCATCGTGGCCGCGGCGCGTCGTTCGTGGACGGGAGTGGGGTGCCCTGCTGGCCCGGCGCCTGTGACCATTGGTTCGGCGCGGCCTGTGTCCGTTGGTTCGGCACTGCCGGCTGAGTCGTCCGACGACGTCGGCGGGGCCCAGAGGGTTCGGGCAAGTTCGATGACCTCATCGTGGTTGAGCTTCGCTGTGCGCAGAGCGGTGCGAACGACGGCACGTGTATCGGGCACGCTCACCCCGTAATGGAGGAGTTCGCTCTTGAGGTAGGCCTTCTCCTTCTGGGCGCGTTCGCTGCTGCCACGGGCGCGCAGATCTCGGTCGACCACCTCGGCGATTGTGTGGGCCTGGTACCGGGAATCGGAAGTCATGGAACGAATCTTTCCACGGCACCGCCACCTGCGGGTGCGCGCACGGCGGTTAGCGGTGAACGCGAAACTGCCGGCAGGCGCACTCCGTCGATCGCGATGATCGGGGAGTGTGCCCGCCGGCTGTTCTCTGTTCTCAACCGGAGGCCGCGAGTCTCATGCTGCGCAGTGTCTCCGGAAGTTCTGGGGGCCTTCGGTTCGGGCTGATCTCAGTCCGTGCCGAATCCTGCGTCCGGTCAGGACCTCAGTCCGTGCCGGCGTCGAAGGCCGAGGAGAGGTTGGCGAGGTCGCTGGCCTCGTCCACTTCGGCGTTGGAGTTCGCGATCTCTTCGGCGCCGCCGGCCTCCAGCGAGCCCACGAGCTCCGAGGTCGGCCCGGACACGATGCCCATGGCTGCGTACTGCTCAAGGCGGGCACGCGAATCGGCGATGTCGAGATTGCGCATGGTCATCTGGCCGATGCGATCCTCGGGTCCGAACGCGGAGTCACCGACGCGCTCCATCGACAGCTTCTCCGGATGGTAGGACAGGTTCGGGCCCTCGGTGTTGATGATCGTGTAGTCGTCGCCGCGGCGCAGGCGCAGGGTGACCTCGCCGGTGATCGCCGAGGCGACCCACCGCTGCATGGACTCGCGCAGCATGAGCGACTGCGGGTCGAGCCAGCGTCCCTCGTACATCCGGCGGCCGAGGCGACGGCCCTCTTCGTGGTAGAGGGCGATGGTGTCCTCGTTGTGGATGGCGTTGAGCAGGCGTTCGTAGGTCACGTGCAGCAGCGCCATGCCCGGAGCCTCGTAGATGCCACGGGACTTCGCCTCGATGATGCGATTCTCGATCTGGTCGGAGACTCCGAGTCCGTGGCGGCCGCCGATCTCGTTGGCCTTGAAGACCAGGGCAACGGGATCGTCGAAGACTTCGCCGTTGATGGCGACGGGACGGCCGGCCTCGAAGCGGACAGAGACCTCTTCCGACTTGACCTCGACGTCATCGCGCCAGGCGGCGACGCCCATGATCGGTTCGACGATGTCGAGTCCGGCGTCGAGGAACTCCAGGGTCTTCGCCTCATGCGTGGCGCCCCAGATGTTCGCATCCGTCGAGTAGGCCTTCTCGGCCGAATCGCGGTAGGGGTAGCCGTGTTCGACGAGCCATTCGCTCATCTCCTGCCGGCCGCCGAGCTCATCGACGAACTCTGAGTCGAGCCAGGGCTTGTAGATGCGCAGCTTCGGGTTGGCCATGAGGCCGTAGCGGTAGAAGCGCTCGATGTCGTTGCCCTTGTAGGTCGAGCCGTCGCCCCAGATGTCGACGCCGTCTTCCTTCATGGCGCGGACCAACATGGTGCCGGTGACGGCGCGGCCGAGGGGAGTGGTGTTGAAGTAGGTCTTGCCACCGGAGCGGACGTTGAACGCACCGCACTGCAGTGCGACGAAGCCCTCTTCGACGAGGAGACGCTTGGCGTCGACGAAGCGGGCGATCTCGGCACCGTATTCCTTCGCGCGATCGGTCACCGACTCCAGGTCGGGCTCGTCGTACTGGCCGATGTCGGCCGTGTACGTGCACGGGATGGCGCCCTTGTGGCGCATCCACGCGACCGCGCAGGAGGTGTCCAGTCCGCCGGAGAAGGCGATTCCAACGTGCTCACCGACTGGGAGCGAAGACAGTACTTTCGACATGTCACCAGCGTAACGTGAGTCTCTGCCGAATGTCGAATTGTTATGCATAGGAATGTATTTTTATGTGAGTGCGGTGTGTGAAGCGCTCGAATCTCGCCGAGGCGGCCCCGCCGATTGCTATCGTGAGACGGTGACGAATCCTCGCGCACCTCAGTTCACCGTCCGCCCAGAGGCTTCCGGCGATATCGACGCGATCCATGCGCTGACTGCGGCTGCTTTCGGCCAGGTGGACGAAGCCGAGCTCGTCGATGCTCTCCGTGCCTCTGGCAACGGGATCGAAGGTCTGTCGTTCGTCGGCGTCCTCGACGGTGAGGTCATCGCCCACGCCATGCTCTCCCGCTGCTTCGTCGGTGAGGTGCCTGGGGTCTGCCTTGCGCCCTGTTCCGTGTGGCCCGAGCACCAGCGCACCGGCGTCGGCACCGCCGTTATCGAGGCGCTTCTCGCCGAGGCGGCCCGCCGTGGCGAGGCATTCGCCGTCGTCCTCGGTCACGCCGAGTACTACCCGCGCTTCGGATTCACCCCTGCTTCAGGCTTCGGCATCACTCTGCACGTAGACGTCCCCGATGAGGCGCTCATGGCGATGCCGCTGTCAGGCGAAGTGCCCGCGGGCGCCCTGGCCTTCGCCCCCGAATTCGGGGTCTGATCCGGGGCCGCGCCCTGCCCGCGCGAGTTACTGCTTCGCGCGGTGTGCCCGGATCGCCTCGGCGACGGCGATGGCGTCGTCCTCCGGGGCATCGGACTTCCGGTCGGGACGTGCCGTGAACAGGTAGATGAACCCGACCGCCAACACCACGACGAGGCCGATGAGCACGATCCAGTCGGTGAAGAACGACCCGGAGTCACCGGGTAGGGAGAGCAGGATCATCGCGAAGATGCCGTAGGCCAGTGCGGCGAAGTTGACGATGATGCCCCAACCGCCCAGCGACCACGGCCCCGCCGGCTTCCACCCGCGCAGCCGCTGCCGCAGCGCCCCGAGGACGACCATCTGGAAGGCGAGGTAGATGCCGAGGATCGCGAACGAGGTCACGGCCACGAGGATCCCGTCGTTGAACCAGATGAGCACGCAGATCAGCGCGGGTGCCGTGCACGCGACAATGAGGGCATTGTGCGGGATCTTCGTCCCGTCGGTGACCTTCGACAGCCAGCGGTGCCCGGGCATCATGCCGTCGCGCGCGAAGCTGAAGATCAGCCTCGATGCGGCGGCCTGCAGACTGAGGACGCAGGAGATGAACGCGAGGACAGCGACGACGAGGAAGATCTTCGCCCCCACCGCACCGAGGCTGCCCTCGAGGATCGCGGGAATCGGGTCGGCGACCTCACCGGCGACGATCTCCTCGAGATTCGGTGCCGCGAGCACATAGCCGCCGAAGGAGAACAGGGCCGAGACCGCTCCGACGAAGATCGTCATGAGCATCGCCTTCGGGATGCCGCGGGCGGGGTTCGAGACCTCCTCAGCGACGTCACCGCAGGCTTCGAATCCGTAGAAGAGGAAGAGCCCGGCGACTGCAGCTCCCATGAAGACGGGCAGGTAGCTGCCGTCGCCGGCGGTGCCCATGGTGTCGAAGAAGACGGTGAAGCTGTGCTTGCGTTCGAAGATGAGCAGGAACAGGCCGAGTCCGATGACGCCGATGAGTTCGGCGAAGAGTCCGATGCGGGCGATGCGCGCCAACCACTTCGTGCCGGAGAAGTTGATCGCCAGCGCCAGCACGAGCAGGGCCAGCGCGAGGACGAGGGTGGTGTTGCGGCTGAGAGCGAAACCGAAGAGGCTCGCGAGGAATCCGGCCCCGAACTCCGACACCGAGGTGATCGTGACGATGAGGGCGCAGATGTAGACCCAGGCGGCCATCCACGCATACCGCTTGCTCCACAGTCGTCTGGCCCAGGGGTAGATCCCGCCGGCGATGGGGAACTGGGAGACGACCTCGCCGAAGACAAGGGCGACGAGCAGCTGCCCGCAGGCGACGATGACGATCCACCAGATCGACGGCGGACCTCCTGTTGAGAGCGCCACGGCCAGCAGCGAGTAGACGCCGACGAGCGGAGAGAGGTAGGTGAAGCCGAGGGCGAAGTTCGCCCAAGGGCTCATCGATCGCTCGAACGAGTCGCCGTAGCCGAGGACCGCCAGATGGTCGGAGTCGGAGAGATGGCCACCGGCACGATTGCCGGCGGAGGTGTGAGTGCCCGCGGGATGGTGGGCATTCGAGGCGAGATCGGACATGGTGATGTTCCTTCATTCGAATCGTCGTTGATTCCGTTTCCGTTCGACATCGTATCGCCGAATCCCCTCTTCGGAACCGATCGGCAGCTGCGCGTCTCGCCGGCCCGGACTCTCCTTCCGAAAATCCTCGCCCGTGCGGCTGAGCGCGATTTCATCCGCACGGCGGAGGTGCCCGACGACGGCGAGTCATAGCGTGGAATCACAGGCACGGACAACCGCCGAACCGGTGGGCACAGTGCAGGAACGAGGAGGAACCGTGAACACGCAGACGCACAGTCAATCCGGATTTGCCGAGGCGACCGGACCGGCCGAGCCATCACCTCAGCCCGCCATCCAACCCCACCCGCCCGGAACGACGTATTCCATGTCCGGTCCGACTGCCTCGGCGATGGATGGATCGCACACCCCCGCCGAGGGGGTCGATGCGAAAGGGCGACCACTCGCCGTCGTACCCGCCAGGGTCCCGTGGCTAGAGATCGGAATCTTCGCTGTCATTGCCTTCGGTCTCGCGCGGCTGGCCTGCCTGCCGCTGTGGTTCTCCGAGAAGGGGATCGGCGATCCCGTTCTGCTTCTGGCCTGCGGCAGCGCCATGATGTTCACTCCGCTCATCGCGAGCATCATCGCCTCCATTATCCATCGCCGCCGCGCCCGTGCCAGGGGAGAGGTCCTGGCCAGCGCTCCGCGCTACTTCGGCTTCTGGCCGTTGCGTCCCTTCGGTCGAGTCATCGGGGTGACCGTCGCGGCCTTCTTCGGCATCATGGTTCTCGTCGTCCTCGGCTATCTGGTCAGCGCAGCCTTCGGATGGCTCGCCCTCGACCTCGACGGGTTGTCCGGGTTCACGGCGCAGCTGGAGTCGATTCCCGGCACGGACTCATTGCCGACTGCCGCCGCCATCGCCATCTACCTGCTGCTCATGTTCGTCAGCTCGGTGGCCAATGTCGGTGTCACGATCGGCGAGGAATTCGGCTGGCGAGGATGGCTGCTCACCAGTCTGCGTCCCCTGGGCACCTGGCCTGCACTGCTCATCATCGGCGTCGTCTGGGGGCTGTGGCACTCACCGCTGATCCTGCTCGGCTACAACTTCGGCCGCCCCGACATCGCCGGTGTGGGTTTCATGGTTGGCGGCTGCATCATGGTCGGCGTCCTCTTCGGTTGGCTGCGCCTGCGCACTGGATCCGTGTGGCCGGCCGTATTCGCCCATGCCGCACTCAACGGCTGCGGGGCCATGTTGTTGGGCCTGTTCGTCGATGCAGGTGCGCCGACTCCGGATCCGGCGCTTGTCGCGTTCCTCGGAGTCGCAGGCTGGATCGTCTCCGCTGTCGTCACCGCCGCACTCGTTCTGACGGGGCAGTTCCGGAAGCAGCCGGAGCTGGGGATCAAGAAGGCTACCCCCGCCGCACCTGATCCCCGGCAGACCGCCTGATCACCATCGAAATATGACGCCGGGGCCGGCCTCGAAATTGAGGCCCGGCCCCGGCCTCCGTTAGGCTCAAAACCCCATCGACCTAAGGAGTCTCTTGTGATTTTTGGCCCATCATTGCTGCAGACGGCAGGACGCATGCTCACCGCACCGATCTTCATCACCGGCGGACTCTCGGCTGTGAAGGATCCCGCGGGCAAGGCGGCGATGGCCGAATCGACCCTGGACTCCATCCGCGAATACGTGCCTGGACTTCCCGACGACAATGAGTTGCTCGTGCGCATCAACGGCGGCGTGCAGATCCTCGCCGGTGCCACCCTCCTGCTCGGCATCAAGCCGCGACTCTCGGCATTGGCGCTCGCCGGGTCCCTCATCCCGACCACGCTGGCCGGACACTCCTTCTGGGAGATGGAGGGCGGCGACGCGAAGGCCCACCAGACCCAGTTCTCGAAGAACCTCGCGGCCCTCGGCGGACTGCTCCTCATCGCCGGGGACAGTGACAACGCCAAGGCCATCGAGAAGGCCGCGAAGAAGGCAGCGAAGAAGGCCGAGAAGCGCGTCCTCAAGCAGGCCTGAGGCATGACGTACCCGTCCGTTGGTGACTCCTCTGAACAGGAGGCCCCGGGCGGTGTGTCCGCCGATCCGATGTCAGCCGCGATCGCTGACATCATCACCTTCAACGACGTCAAGGATCCCGATCTCTGGACGCGACCGACTACACCGCCGTCCGTGATCGCCATCGTTGACCACGACCCCGCCTGGGCCGACGATTTCGCCGAGGCGGCCCACCAGATCCGTCTGGCCCTGAGCCCGAGCGGTGCGTTCGTCGGCATCGACCACGTCGGGTCCACCTCGGTGCCGGGATTGCCGGCGAAGCCGATCATCGACATCGCCCTCGTCGTCGACGATCCCACCGCCGAAGATGACTATGTCCCCGCGCTCGCCGAGGCAGGATTCGTTCTCACCATCCGTGAACCCGCCTGGTACGAGCACCGGATGCTCAAACGACTCGATCCGGAACCCGGGCAGCTGGACTGCAATCTCCATGTCTTCGGACCCCGGTGCGCGGAAGTGGCGCGGATGCGGCTGTTCCGAGATTGGCTGCGGGAGCATGAGGACGAACGCGGGACCTACGAGACGGCGAAACGCACCGCGGCCGAGGAATCGAACGCGGTCGGGGAAACGGTCATGGGCTATAACGCCCGCAAGCAGGCCGTGGTCCGCGGCATCTACCACCACATCTTCGAAGCCCGAGACTGGGTCTGAATCCGCCGCACCCCTGGAAATCGGCCGGGAAGCGCCTATGCTCGAGGCATGGCCAAGGCACTCCTCATCGTCGATGTCCAGAATGATTTCACCGAAGGCGGCGCGCTCGGCGTGACCGGCGGCGACGCCGTCGCCGAAGGTATCACCGCCCATCTCGCCGCGCATGCCGGCGACTATGACGCCGTCATCGCCTCCCGCGACTGGCACGATGCCGACAACGACAACGGCGGCCACTTCAGCGACACCCCGGACTACGTCGACAGCTGGCCCGTCCACTGCGTCGCCGGCACGACTGGCGCCGAATTCGACCCGCTGCTCGACACCTCGGCCATCACCCACGAGGTGCGCAAGGGCCATGGCAAACCCGACTATTCGGCTTTTCAGGGGATCACGGACACGGGGAGCCGCCTCGGCGAGCTTCTGAAAGATCTCACCATCACCGAGGTGGACGCCGTCGGCATCGCCACCGACCATTGCGTACGCGCCTCCACCCTCGACGCGCTGAGCGCGGGGCTGAGCGTCCGCGTGCTCACCGACCTCGTCGCCGGAGTCGGGGAAGAATCGAGTGCGGCCGCCCTCAAAGAGGTCGAGAAAGCGGGAGCCGAGCTCGCCTGAGTCGCAGACTCCCCATCCTCGGCAGAAGTATCAGCCCAGGTCAGCGGGTTTTCTCCATCGAAAGTTGCAGACCGAATCCGAACTCACAGGCGATGTGCATGGCTCCATAGATTGATGGACTGGAGTCATGAACTCACCACTGGCGAAAACCGCACATACGCTGACATCGAAGCGCGGTTCGTGGCTCGTCCTCGGCGGGATCGTCGTCCTCGTCGCTCTGCTCTTCGGACTCCTGTCCGGAGCAGGAGAGGACCGATCCACGGAAACCGCTCCGGCCGACTCCGAATCCACTCAAGCACAGAAGATTCTCGACAAGTTCCCCGAGGCGGACAAGCAGTCCGTCATGGTCGTGGCGTCGAACGAGGACGGAGCCGAACTCTCCTCCGACGACCAGGCGCAGCTGAAGGAGCTCGGCGGCTCGCTCGGCGATTCCGTCGGCGACGAATCCACCGAGACCGTGACCGGGCCGATCCTCAGCGATGACAAACAGGCCGCGCTGCTCATGGTGCCCATCACCGTGGGCCTGACGAACTCGGACACCGCCGAGACCGTCGACGACCTGCGCACCGCCATCGCCGATGACCAGACCGCCCAGTCGCTCACCGACGACGGCATTTCTCTGCTGGTCACAGGTGGTCCCGCTATCGGCGCCGACATCGCCTCGGCGTTCAACGGCGCAGACTTCACCCTGCTCATCGTCACCATCGTCATCGTCGCCCTGCTGCTCATCATCACCTACCGTTCACCGATCCTGTGGCTGCTGCCGCTCATCGTCATCGGCACCGCCGACGGACTCGCCTCGACCGTGACCGCGGCCGTCGGCGACTGGCTCGACCTGCAGTTCGATGCGGGCATCATCAGCGTCCTCGTCTTCGGAGCCGGCGCGAACTACGCGCTGCTGTTCATCTCCCGCTACCGCGAGGAGCTGCGCCGCTTCACCGACCACCGGGTCGCGCTCGCCGAAGCCTGGACGCATACCGCGTCGACGATCCTCGCCTCGAACCTCACCGTCGTGCTGTCCCTGCTCAGCCTCGTCTTCGCGATCATCCCCGGCACCCGCGGCCTGGGCATCACCGCGGCCGTCGGCCTGCTCATCTCCGCAGCCGCCGTCCTCTTCGCCCTGCCGCCCGTACTCGCGATCTCCGGCAAGACGATGTTCTGGCCCTTCATCCCGAAGGGCGAAGACACCGCGGACGAAGAGCTCACCCCCGCCGAGGCGGCCGCCACGAACCATGGAACCGCACCGACAGGTGCGCGAGACGGTGGAACCGCACCGCGAGGTACGGCGAAGCCCTCGATCTGGCGGACCATCGCCACCCGCGTGGTGCGCAAACCGGGGCTCCACCTCGGCGCCGGGATCGTCATCCTCGGTGTCATGGCCACCGGTTTCATCGGATCGTCGATCGGTCTCGACCAGACCGAGAAGTTCCGGGTCCAGTCCGAATCGGCGCAGGGCCTTGACGTCCTCGCCGACCACTTCCCGCCCGGGGAATCCCAACCGATCTGGATCGTCGCCGATACCGACCATGCCGATGACGTCGTTGACTCGGTCAGCGACATGAACGGCGTCGTGCGCGCCTCGGCGATCGAGGACACGACAATCGACGGCACTTCCGTCACGAAGATCATGGTCACCGGCGAGTACGAACCCGACAGTGCGAAGGGACTCGACCTCGTCAAGGACATCCGCACCGATGTCCACGCCATCGACGGAGCGAACGCCCAGGCGGGCGGGGCCGCGGCCACGGAGCTCGACGCCCGCGACGGCAACCGGACGGACTTCTTCACGATCGTCCCGATGGTCCTGGCGATCAGCTTCATCATCCTGCTCGGCATCCTCCGCGCCCCGATCGCAGCGTTCACTCTGCTGCTCGTCAACGTGGCGTCCTCGGCGGCGGCGATCGGACTCGGTGCGTTCCTGTCACGGACGATCTTCGGCCAGTCCACGCTCGATTCGCAGGTGCCGATCCTGGCGTTCCTCTTCCTCGTAGCGCTCGGCATCGACTACTCGATCTTCCTCGCCCACCGCGCGAGGAAGGAGTCCGTCCTCCACAGCGGACGCCAGGGAATGATCGAAGCTGTCGCCCACACCGGCGGCGTCATCACCAGCGCCGGCATCGTGCTCGCCGGAGTGTTCGCGGCTCTGGGCATGCTGCCGCTCATGGTGCTCGGTCAGCTCGGTCTCATCGTCGGAGTCGGCGTGTTCGTCGATACGATCCTCGTGCGCACCGTCATCGTGCCTTCGATCTTCGGACTCGTCGGCGACAAGATGTGGTGGCCGAACAAGGCGATCACGCACTTCCACGAGCGTGCGGCTGCAGGTGGCGAGGTCGCGGGCGAAGAGCACTCCACCCACCTGCTCGCCGAGAATGACCACGCTCTCAGTAGTTCCAGTTCGCACCACGGCGGGCACTGAGGCAGCTGACTGAGTCAGACTCACGCCAGTGAGAGGCGCGAGGCCCGGGCGACGACGAAACTCGTCAGCCGGGCCCGCGCATGTCATACCGCCGCAGTCCAGGATGTGATTGAGTTGGCGAGGAGGATCATGAGACCAGAAGACCATTCTCTCGGCGCTGTGGCGGCCGAGTCAGAAGCACGGAGAGGCGGCAGCGTGGGCGCACGCAAGTGGACGGAACGCACGATGGAGTTCGGTCAGCACGCCATCGCGATCGTCCTCATGCTCATCTCCTGCATCCGCGCGATCACCGCCGGCGCTCCGATGCTCGCAGCCATCGCCGTCAGCGTGGTGTTCCTCGCCTGGTACGCCCTCGGCGCGGTCCGAGCCGCCCGCACCGGTGCGCTGGTCCTCGCGAAATGGTGGCTCATCGTCCTCGCCGCCGCCTGGCTGTGCACCCTGCTCGTCTCCGCCGAGTTCATCTGGGTCGCCTTCCTCCTCTGGCTGCTCGCCGGCCACCTCTTCTCCCTGCGCATCGCCATCGTCTTCACTGCCCTGACCTACATTGCGACCATCGTCGCGCCGCTGGCCCACTATGGTCAGGTGCTCGCGCCGAGCATCATCGGCTCGCTCATCGGTGCCGTTTTCGCGCTGGGGCTCTCCCGCGGCTACATCGAACTCCTCCGTGAAGGTCGTCGCCGGGAGGAGCTGCTGCGCTCCCTCGAACTCGCCCACCAGAATCTGCTCGACCTCCAGGACGAACTCGCCCTGACTCAGCGGCATGCCGGCGAGATCCAGGAGCGCACCCGTGTCTCCCGCGACATCCACGACACGATCGCGCAGTCGATCTCGTCGATCCGTCTCATCGCCCACGCCGAGGCGGAGCGCACCACCGATGATCACGCCGGGCAGGCGCTCGCCCAGGTCGAGGACCTCGCCGCGCAGAGTTCCCGCGACGTCCGCCGCATCATCGCGGCGCTCGCCCCGGCTGAGCTCGAGGACGGTGCACTGACCGCCGCGATCCGTCGGCTGCTCACCCGATTGGAGGAGGACAGTTCGATTCGCGGTCGACTCGACGTCGACGAGACCCTGCCGACCCTGTCCGCCGAGGTGGAAGTGGCGTTGCTGCGGACCGCGCAGTCGGCGCTCGCCAACGTTCGTCAGCACTCGCAGGCCACAAGGGTCATGGTCAGCCTCATGGATCTCGACGGGGCGATCAGGATGGACATCGTCGATGACGGCGTCGGAATGGCTGATCCACACAATCGAGAACGGAACCCGGATTCGGGATTCGGACTCGACTTCATCGGCTCGAGGATGCGCGAGCTCGGCGGCGAGCTCGTCATCGAATCGAGCCAGGGCTCCGGGTTCGCGATCTCCGCGACCCTGCCCAGCCAATCCCAACTGCGCACCCGCGGCGAAGGACTCAGCACCTCTGGCCAGGGCACGGGCACGGAATCGGTGGGCCGCCTCGGCGAGGGAATCGGCGTACCCGCCGATGTGCATGGCGTGGATGGTTCCGGCCGCCTCGGCGAGGGCGATGGCACACGTGAGAATACGGATCCAGGAGAGAACGCATGAGCATCCGAGTCATCCTCGTCGACGATCACCCGGTCGTGCGGGAGGGTCTGCGGTCCGTCATCGACGCACCGGACCACATCGCTGTGATCGGTGAGGCCGGCAGCGGGGAGGAAGCGCTGACGATCGTCGATGAGCTCGACCCCGACGTCGTGCTCTGCGACCTGCGGCTGGGGGAGGGGATCGACGGCATCGAGGTGACGAAGCGACTGCGCGCGAAGCCGAATCCGCCGGCGGTGCTCATCCTCACCACCTTCGACCTCGATTCGGAGATCATCGCCGCGATCAACGCCGGGGCCTCGGGATATCTGCTCAAGGACATCGACCCGGGGGACATCTCGCTGGCGATCGAGAAGGCGGCAAAGGGGGAGACCTATATGCCTCCGGAGATCTCGTCGAAGGTCTTCGCCGCGATGCGCAATCCCAGCCCGAAGCTCACCCGGCGTGAGCGTGACGTCGTCAGACTCTTGGCCACAGGGGCGTCGAACGCGCAGATCGCTCAGGAGCTCTTCGTCACCGAGGCGACGGTGAAGAGCCACCTCGTCAACGTGTTCACGAAGCTCGGCGTGGACTCCCGCGCCCGCGCCATCCGCGTCGCCGAAGACCAAGGGCTCGTGTAGGGGTCGTGCCTCTCGCAGTCTCCGCCGAAAAACGGGCTGCGTGTCGAGAAACGCGTGTGCACCCCCGTTTCTCGACACGCAGCCCGTTTTTCGGCGAGTGCGCGGTTCTAGGAGCACCACACCCGAAGTGCCAATGTGAATGCCGCCGCATATGATCGAGCTATGCACCGGGGTATGAGCAGGAGAAACGCATTATGAAGCGGATGTGGGCGGCGATTGTGGCGGCAGGTTTAGTGGCGCTGAGCGGCTGCAGCATCGGCGGCGAACCAGAGGGAAAACCATCGCCGACGACGACCCCGACCTTGGCCGAACCGGTCGAGCTCGATTACTTCGCCACACTGACCGTCGACGATGGTGCGGGGCATGCGCTCGTCACCGACTGGGTCGAAGAGAAGCTGCGGGCGATCGATTCCGCCGGAGAAGAGCTGTGGAGCATCGACGCCTACATCAATGACGAAGGCGGAGGCTCAGAAGCCTATTCCGCGGGAGACCTGGTGATCGTCAACGACTACTCGGGAACGGTCACTGCCTACACCTGGGAAGACGGCGAGGAAGCCTGGTCATTCGACATTCCCGGCCCCGACGATGCGTGTCATGAACAGATGGCGTTCGGCTCCCGGTCGACAGGGCTCGGCAACCGCCTCGGCGAAGATGACCTGCTCCTGCTCGAATACAGCGGCATGCGAATGGACGGGCGCTGCACACCTACCTCCGAAGCCGGCAATGCGGTGTTGTTCGCCCTTGACCCATCGACAGGGGTTGAAGCCTGGCCGTCGCTGTCGATCGATGATGACGGTCGGACCTTCGGCGGCTCCCTGATTCACCTCGCGCCGGACCGCAAGAACGCAGTCATGTCATGGAAGTCCGGGGAGGACTCCATGGTCACACGGATCTCGTTGGACACCGGGCGCCATGCCACTGTTCCCATCACCAAAGCTCGAGCGATCGACGACTCCGGAGTCGAGCACTTCGACGTCTTTCCGACAAGCGATGAGACCACGCTGACTTACCTCTTCGGAGCCGAGGACCCCGATGACCCGATGAGCCAGGCGTTCAGCAGAGCAGCTGAGCTGACCCTTCCTGCTGGACTCAAAGAGACCGACAGCGCGACATTGGCCGCCGACTCCGGCCCTAACGCCGCGGCGATGGAGGACACGACCGATCCGATGTGTTCGACCGACTTCACCTTTACGCCGGAAGGCCGGGCCGCGTGTCTGCAGCTGCAGCTGTTCGCTTCGGCGGTCAAATATCAGGGCTCGGACGGGTCGCCGGAAGGATGGTTCGCGGATGCACCGGAGATGGCTTTCGATACCGTGCTGTACTCGGGGGCTCCCAGAACAGTGCCTTTCGACAGCCGAGGGAAGGCTGCGGTACTCGCGCCGGGTCCCGACGGAGGCGTCGTCGCCATCGATGCAGCGACCGGGAAGACGGCGTGGAAAGCTGGCGACTACAGATCGACGACTCCGTGGGGCGGCGAGGGAGTATTGCCCGACGTCGGGCTGGTCGTGCTCACTGATAATAAGAAGACGAGCTTCTACGACTCGGATACCGGCAGACTCGTCGAAGAGCACAAGGCCGACCAATACGATGAGCTGACCTCCGGCTACAGCACCATTCTCGTCGCCGGTGAGAAATCGACGACGATGTGGGCTGTGGTCGACACGTGAAACGCCGAACCGCCGTTGCGGGCCGAGGCGGCGCCAGTGAGTCGGAAGCCGAGCGCGCCGCATCGGCACTGTGACCAACTGTCAGATGAATAACTGATAGGTAATCACCATTACCGTCACACCAGCTGAGAGGCGCAGACGCTCGGGGTGGAGAACGCCGCAACGCCCGAATCGGCCCGTCTCAACTACGGAGTTTCACCTCCTACCGGTAGTCTGTTCCCTGCACATCGGGACGGCCGCGCGCATGCGCAGCGCAGTCCAGGTCGAGACAGTGGAGGTGACATGGCAGGCGAAGACGAGACGTTTCCGCCCCACCCGGTGACCCCGCCGAACCGCCGCATCGGTGCACTGTCCGGCAATACCAAGGGCATCAGCACGTCCACAGACACCGCCACCGAGGCGGCTCCTGGCCGATCCGCGGACGCGGACTCCCAGCAGCCCTCGGTCTCCAAAGACCCTGCAACCGCGCAGTCCGGGGACGCCGATGACGATGCGGACGCCTCGGCGTTGGACATCACCCTTCCTCACGTCGGGGAGCTCACCTCGGCCAGTGAAGACGCCATCGTCGATCCGTCGGAAGCGGTGCTCGAAAGCATCGACCTCGACACCTGGAAATGGCCCGAGTTCTTCGCCTTCGCGCTCACCCGGATGCAGGAGATCTTCCCGACCGGCGGCATCCCGCGCGGCATCGGGCCGGTGCGCGAATACGTCACCGAAGACAACGACTTCCGGTCCTTGACCATTGACCGCGAGAAATGGCCTGCCGCCGACGAGGACTGGACCACCGTCGGCGACGTGCTGGCCAACACCCACACTGACGCCTGGCTCGTCACCCGCAACGGAGTGGCGTTGGCCGAGGAATACGCCTGGCCGATGAAACCGGCCCGCCAACACATGCTCTTCTCCGTGAGCAAGTCCATCGTCGCCACCGTCATCGGCGCGCTCGCCGACGCCGGGCTGCTGCGCACCACCGACCTCGTCACCACCCATGTGCCAGCACTGGCGGAGAGCGGCTACGCCGGTGCGACGATCCGGGACCTGCTCGATATGCGCTCGGGCATCAAGTTCTCCGAGGAGTACCTCGAGGAGGATTCGGAGATCCGTGCTCTGTTCGAAGCGGTCGATTTCGCGCCCCGATCGGCCGCCTCGGCGAAGGGGATCAAGAACTTCCTCACCGGGCTGACCAGCGACCGCGAACACGGCTCGGCCTTCGTCTACCGCAGCTGCGAAACCGACGTGCTCGCCTGGATCGCCGAGGCAGTCACCGGCCAGCCGTTCTCCATCGTCGCCAGCGAATACGTGTGGTCGCGGATCGGCGCCGCCCACGCCGCCCAGGTCTGCCAGGACCGGTGGGGCGGATCGATTGCCGACGGTGCCATCAGCGCCACCCTGCGCGACCTCGCCCGCTTCGGCGAGATCATCGCCCGAGGAGGCACCACCGAAAACGGAGAACGGGTGCTCTCGGCGGAATGGGTCGACGACATCTTCACCGGTACCGAGGACTCGGCGAAGATCTTCGCCGCATCCCCGTCGGGGCGTTCCTATCCGGGCGGAATGTACCGCAGCCAGTTCTGGATCCCCTCGGCCGACCGCAACGTCGTCATCGGCATCGGCATCCACGGCCAGATGCTCTACATCGACCGCGCCACCCAGACCGTCGGCATCAAGCTCTCGAGCGATCCCGAGCCGGTGAGCCTCGCCGCTCAACACGGCACCTTGGCCATGTTCGAGGCCATCGCCGAGGCGGTCCCACCGATTCCGTCCGAGCCGACTTCTCCTGCCCCCACCGAGGCGGCTCCCCGAAACGCTGCACCGGGCACCGCGCCCGTGGTGCCCGCAGCGCCGAACGCAGCTGTTCCCGCCGCGCCGCCGGCAGATGCTCCCGCCGCCCCGAGTATCGGCAGTCCCGAAGCGGAGAGCGCCGAGGCGCTGGCCGCAGAGTCGAGTCCGGCGGCTGCGTCACCAGCCGATGCGGTGCAGGCGGCTGCGAATTCCGTCGAATCGGTCCCTGCGCAGACCTTGCCCGCCCCGGCGGAAGATGCCCCCGTGGCGCCGGCTCCCGCAGAACCACCCCTGCCGGGAGCGCCGACTGTCCCACTCATCGGGCAGAACACGCTGTACTGAGGCCAAGCGCGTCATCATTTGACGAAACCCGTGCGGTCGAAGAGCGAGATCGGTAGCGTGGGGCTCGGAACATGACACCGATCACAGGAGATACGACCATGACCGACTTCTTCGACCGCGAGACCGACGGCAAGTACGACAGGGCCTACAAAGAGACCACTCCAGACATCCTCAAGGCCTTCGGTGAGTTCAACAACGCCGTGTTCGCTTCCGAAGGTCGTGAGATCCCGCTGAAGTACCGTGAGCTGATCGCCTACGCCGTCGGTCTGACCACCCAGTGCGCCTACTGCATCGATGCGCATTCGAATGCCGCCGTCAAGGCCGGCGCCACGGAGACCGAACTGGCCGAGACCGCCTGGACCGCCTCGGCTCTCCGCGCCGGTGGAGCATATGCCCACGGTCGTCTGGGCTTCAAGCTCACCGGGGTCCACGAGCACTGAGTCCGCCTCGGGGCGAGTCCCGATTGCCTAGACTGAGAGGCGATCATGAGTGACGAATCCCGCCCCCTTCCGCGCAGAACGCCCCGTTCCCGCCCGCACCGCATCCTTGTGCTGGCATTGGACGGGGTGTCTGCCATGGATCTCGGCGTCCCCGTCCAGGTCTTCGGCCGCGAGTCGAACGCCGCCACAGATCGCACTCACACCGAGGCGGCTTCCGCCGTTCCCGGTGCGCGTCCGACGACCGTCCCCGCAGGGGTCTGGCCCTATGAGGTTGAGGTCTGCGGCATCACCGCAGGAAAGGTGACCGGTTCGGACGGGCTCGACTATTCTGTTGACCAGGGACTTCACGCCCTGGATACCGCGGACACGATCATCCTGCCGGGTGCCACCTCGGCGGTGGCAGAAGAACCGCCGGCCTCGGTCATCGGGGCGCTGCTTTCGGCATTCGAACGCGGCGCGCGGATCGCTGCCATCTCCACCGGCACCTTCGTCCTCGCACGCACGGGACTGCTCGTCGGGCGACGCGCCACCACGCACTGGTCGACGGCGAAGGAGCTCGCCCGACGGTTCACCTCGATCAAGGTCGACGAGAACGTCCTCTTCATCGACGAAGGGCAGCTGCTGACCTCCGCCGGAGCCGCCTCGGCGATCGATCTGTGCCTTCACCTCATCCGCAGCGATCACGGTGTCGGACTGTCCAACCAGGTCGCCCGCCGCCTCGTCGCGGCCGCCTACCGCAGCGCCGGCCAGGCGCAATACGTGCCGCGCAGCGTGCCGGACCCCCTCGGCGACGACTTCGCCGACACCCGCGAATGGGCGCTTCAGCACATCGGCGAGAAGATCACTCTGCACGATCTCGCCGCCAACGCCGGAGTCTCCGTGCGCACCTTCTCCCGCCGCTTCGTCGAAGACACCGGCTACACACCCATGCAGTGGGTGCTCAGAGCTCGGGTCGACCTGGCTCGCGAGCTCTTGGAGAACTCCGACCTGGGCATCGAACAGATCGCTGACCAGGTGGGACTCGGAACGGGTGCAAATCTGCGGATGCATTTTCAGCGCATCCTCTCGACCTCCCCGAACGACTACCGTCACTCCTTCCAAGGCTGAGAAGAGTCCTCTTCTCGACGACTTCTCGCGTCGTCCTGCAGCGGCAATTCCACAGTTGTATCGCCGGCTTTCAGCGACCCGGATCACACGAACACGGGGCTGGCTAGAAACTTTCGACCTTTGGCAATACAACTGGCGAGAATCTAGCGTAGATTGTCTTTCTGGCCACTGTTGCCATGCCTGAAAGTTGCCCATGATGGAGATATCAAGACGAATCCCGTGTTCAACATCTACAAGGAGTGACATTGACTCGCATCGCCATCAATGGTTTCGGTCGCATCGGACGCAGCACCCTGCGAGCCCTGATCGAGCGCGGCAGCGAGCTCGAGGTCGTGGCCATCAACGACCTCGGCGCCGTCGACGATCTCGCTCGGCTGCTGAAGTTCGACACCACCCTCGGACGCTTCAACCACGACGTCGAGGCCGCCGAGGGCTCCCTCATCATCGACGGCAAGACCATCAAGGTCCTCGCCGAGAAGGATCCGGCCAAACTGCCCTGGGGCGAGCTCGACATCGACATCGCGCTCGAATCGACCGGCCGCTTCACCAAGGCCGAAAAGGCTAGCGCCCACATCACCGCCGGCGCGAAGAAGGTCCTCGTCTCCGCTCCCTCGAAGGGTGCCGACGTCACCCTCGCCTTTGGTGTGAACAATGAGGCGTACAAGCCCGAGCACACCGTCATCTCCAACGCCTCCTGCACGACGAATGCCCTGGCTTCCTTGGCCAAGGTCCTCGATGACCTCGCTGGAATCGAGCAGGGCTTCATGACCACTGTCCACGCCTACACCGGTGATCAGATGGTCCAGGACGGCCCGCACAAGGATCCCCGCCGTGCCCGTGCCGCCGCCGAGAACATGATCCCCACCTCGACGGGTGCGGCCAAGGCCATCGGTCTCGTGCTCCCGCAGCTCGACGGCAAGCTGTCGGGTGACGCCATCCGCGTGCCGATCCCGGTCGGCTCGATCGTCGAAATCAACACGACCGTGTCCCGCGAGGTCACCCGCGACGAGGTGCTCGACGCTTACAAGAAAGCCGCCGAGGGTGAGCTCAAGGGCATCCTCGACTATGAGACCGAACCTGTCGTCTCCTCCGATATCGTCGGTCAACCGGCTTCGTCGATCTTCGACTCCGCACTCACCCGCGTCGTCGGCAACCACGTCAAGGTCGTTGCCTGGTATGACAACGAGTGGGGCTTCTCCAATCGTGTCGTCGACAACCTCGAGTTCATCGGCAAGAACTGACGTTCACTGCTGATGTTTCCCGGCGCTCGTCGCCGGCGACATTTTCGGCGCCGAGGTGGTTCCTCGGAGTCAACGGATGCAACTGTGGCCTCGAATCCGCTCAACGCGGATTCGAGGCCACAGCCTTTTATTGCCCAGGCGCCTGACTATCGCTGAGTGTGCTTGAGTCCAGATGACCTCGGTGGAGAACTGTCTTCGGCGAGGAGCTCAGACGTCGTCGGCGCCGGGGGTGCCGCCTTCGTCTTCCCAGCGTTCGATGGCGCGGACCTTCGCACGGCTGAATTTCAGGCGGATGCCGTAGCCGCCTTCCTTGCCGTCGGGAATGAACCGTGCGCCGTACTCCTCGAGGGCGAGGATGAGTCGACGCTCCTGCTCGGCGGTGATGTCCGCGAGCCCCTTTTCGTAGTCCTTGAGTTCGGACTTGTCGATCTCAGCTTTGTCTGCGACGTGCTTGGCTGAGACCTGGCAGAGGATCCGCGTTGCGCGTGCCAGGGGGCCGTCGATGATGATCTCGTCTGTGCTCATGGCTCCACCTTGCCAGAGGTCACCAGGAGTGCCAAGGCAGGGGGACTCTTATGAGGGTGGCGGTTTCCCCTGGTGAGACGGTGCGTGGCACGACGCCGTCCAGAGAAATGCACCTCTCACGATTTCATATGAATGATTCGTTCTATTCTTCTCCGATCAAGGTATGTCAGTGCCCCCGGATAGTGTTTCATCATGCCTCCGACAGCGGAGTCAGGGGCGCCGCATCGCAGGGTGCGATGCACGATGGAAGGTCAGAACAATGGAGATCACGACCAGCAGCATCAGAGAATTGGCGTGGAGCTGTGAAGAGTTCCTCGACGACCGAGGGGAGCCGCGATCAATCAGCTATCCGGGCAGTCTCGCTCTGTGCATTCTCGACGCGCTCTATTCGACGGGTTCGCACCCGACGGCGGTCGACAACGTCAGCGATCGCTATATCGAACGGCACGGTGAATCCGATGGGGCGAAATCACTGCGGTACTCGATCGCAGAGGCCGGCGGGCCCGAGGTGTGGGCGCGGGAGGTGATCTGCAATGTCAAGCCTGCCAATGTGCAGCCGGGCGCCATGCTCAGGGCCGAGGTTGTCGACCGTGCCACACGAGTGATGGCCGATCATGGCATCGACACCGTTGAGCAGCTGCTCGCCGCCGTCGGAGAAGAACCGTGTATCGGGCCGCATGCCAATGTGGTGGCAAAGGCATGGAGAGCGCTCCCCAGTCAGAAATCGGGATTCTCATGGCGCAATCTGCTCATGATCGCAGGCTCCCCTCATTTCGATATCGACTACCGCGTGAAGGGCTATTTCAATCAGATTGTGGGGTGGTACCCCATAGCCACGGACGAGTATGTGCTTGAACTGATCGGCGCTGCCGCTGATTTCCTCGGTGTTGAGGAGCACGAGATCCGACGAATCGTCTGGCAGATCTCGCGCCGTCGGCTTCGGCCGAATCCTCGACGAGAGATGTGCCCTTGGCCGTACGGTCTCGAGCTCGAGGCAGGCGAGGACGTCGACTATGAGTCGTGGGGGTCGTCCTTCGGCTTCGAAGGTTCGGCGATCAGCTCGAGCGACTGGTCTGGTATGGAATACGTCGATTCGCGCGGGAGCGCCGCGCCTTTCTGACTGTTTCAGCTTTCCGTATTGCGCCGATGCTGGGCTGCCAACCGCACCGGTGCGTTCGGAGCGCCGAAGCCGCGATAGCCGGTACGGCGTTCGACCATCTCGAAGAAGACCGAGCCGATCGTCGACGTATAGAAGTGGAGGAACTCGCCCCGGTCGTCACGGTCGTAGAGGATATTGTGCTCTCGCAGCCGATCCAGCAGCTCCGGTGCGAGGTCGAAGCGTGCCGCAAGGTCCTCGTAGTAGTTCTGGGGCACTGCCAAGAACTTCAAACCTCGAGCGACCGCCGTCGTCGCCGCGGTGAAGATGTCATCGCAGGCGATGGCCACATGCTCCGGGTAAGTCGCGGCAGATGAGCCGGCACCTCGGCTCAACGCGTTGGGGCTGTGATCGGGGGAGACGTTGAGCGGCATCCTCACTGCCCCATCGGCGCTGGACATCACTTGGGAGCGCACAAGGCCGGAGGGACTCGGGACGTCTTGGGACGGCAGTGCGGTCAGAGCGAGCAGGGAGGTGTAGAAGAGCACTGCCTCATCGTAATGATGGGCTGGCTGAGCCAAGTTGATGTGGTCGATAGCCGACTGCCGGTCGTCCGGGACGGTGCCGAACTCGTCGGTCCACTGCGGATCCTCACCGTCTCCATCACCGAAGAAGACCTCTGACCCGTCGGGCGCGAAGACCCCACGCAGCACCTTCTCGTCGTGAGCCTGCTCGCGAGGAACCTCGGTCGTCGAGAGCAGGAGGGCGCGTTCCATTGCGGCATCGGCATCTGCGACGGCGAATCCGATGCCGCGCAGGTAAGTCTCGGACGCAGTGGAATCTGCATCCGGAGTGGACACTGCAAACGCAACGGTGGATTTATCAGATGTCTCGATCGGAGCGTTCTCCGGTCCGGTGGGCTCGGTGACGACGATTCGAGCTTGACCGCGTCGCCACAGTTGCACGTGTGGTTTCGTGCGGTGGAAGCCGACGAACCGGAACCCGAGCTGATGGATCTGCCGGGTGAGCGCGCCCAGGTCATCGGTGTTCAGTTCGACGTAGTCGATGCCTCGCGGCTGCGCGACCTGCGGCAGCGGCTGCAGATCGAGCCGCACACGATCGCGTCCCGTGCGAGCGGAGGAAGCATTGCCTTCACGAGCTGCCGACACATTGGCTTCGAGCCACCGCAGGGACCGCAGTCCGTCGACAGCGGTGCGCTGAGTGTCGGCCTGCCGGAACGAGTCGTTGAAGACCTCGAGCGACACCGGTCCGGAATAACCGGTCCCGGCGACGCGGGCGAGGAAGTCGGTGAGGTCCCACGAGCCTTCGCCGGGGAAGACCCGGTGGTGACGGGACCAGCTGAGCACGTCCATCGACAGGGCCGGGGCATCGGCGAGCTGGAGGAAGAAGATCTTCTCGCCCGGGATCTCGGCGATGCGTGACAGGTCCGTGCCACGGGAGAGGATGTGGAAGCTGTCGAGGCAGGTGCCGATGCGCGGATGGTCGGCAGCCTTGATGAGATCCCAGGCGCGATCGTATTCGGAGACGAACCGTCCCCAAGCCAGTGCCTCATAGGCGACGTCGATGCCGTATCTCTCGGCCAGATCGCCGAGGCGGCGCAGCTGATCGACGACAACCTCATCATCGTCGATGGTCGCGGTGGCGACGTTCGAGCACAGCAGAATCGTGGTCATGCCCATTCGCTTCATCAGCTGGAACTTCGCCTCGGCCCGGGCCAGATTGGCGGCGAAGTGCTCCTCGTCGACGCCTTCGAAATCGCGGAAGGGCTGATAGAGGTCAAGACTCAGTCCGAGCTCTGCGGCCAGTGCAGCGGTCGCTTCGGGGGAGTTGGGGGAGACGATGAGATCCTGTTCGAAGATCTCGACCCCGTCGAATCCTGCCATTGCGGCAGCCTGCAGCTTCTCCTCGAGCGTGCCCGACAGGCACACCGTGGCAATCGAGGTTCTCATCGTGACCTTTCCTCATGGACGACATCGATCTCTTCCAGGCTCAGTCCCTTCGTCTCCTTCGCCGTCATGGCGACCAGGCCGACGACGATGCAGACGCCTGCGGTGAACGCGGCGACCGAGACCCAATTCTCTCCTCGGGTGCCGGCGACAGCGGAAGCGAGGACCGGAGCCAGGCCGCCGGAGACCGCAAATCCGACCTGCGTGCCCAGGGCCAGCCCTGTCACTCGTGCCGTCGTCGGGAACATTTCGGCGTAGAAGGAGGGCCAGATGGAATTGGCCAGCGAGTACGCACAGCCGGACATGATGGCGCCGAAGACGAAGATGAGCGGCCAGTTCCCGGCCGAGACCGCACCCAGGTACGGGAACATCATCAGACCCGATCCGACGGCGCCGGTGATGAAGACCGGCTTTCGGCCGAATCGGTCGGAGAGCAGCGCGGCCGTCGGGATCGCGAACAGGGCGACACCGTTGGCGATGACCGAGACGAGCAGCATGGTCGAGCGTTCGAGGCCGACGATCGACGTGGCGAACGACAGCGACCAGACGGTGAAGACCATATTCACGGTGTTGACCATGGCGCACACGGCCACGCGGACGACCGCAGCCTTGTGCCACCGGACGACCTGCATGAGCGGTGGGTTCTCTACCCGCGACTCCTTGAATGCCGGCGGCTCTTCGAGCCCGCGACGGATGAGCCAGGCGGTGAGCACGACCAGCGCCGACAGCCAGAACGGTACGCGCCAGCCCCAGCTGAACAGCGCTTCGTCAGGCAGGAAGGCAGTGAAGGGAATGAACACGGCAGTGGCCAGCAGGGTGCCGGCCTGTGTGCCGTGCAAGGTCCAGCTCGTCGTCCACGACCGCTTCTCTTCGTCCGAATGTTCGAGGGAGACCGAGATCGCGCTCGCCTGCTCACCCGAGGCCGACAGGCCCTGGACGATGCGGCAGAGCACGAGCAGGATCGGAGCCAACATTCCGACCTGGTCGTAGGTCGGCAGGCAGCCGACGATGAAGGTCGACACGCCCATCATGAACAGAGTGAGCATGAGGACGAACTTGCGACCGAAGCGGTCACCGAGCGGTCCCATGATGAGCGCGCCCAGCGGACGCACGACATACGCGACTCCGACCGTGCCCATGGCCAGCAGAATGGCGATTCCCGGTGCGGTGGTCTCGGGGAAGAACAGAGTGTTGAGCACCAGTGCCGCCGCGGTCCCGTAGACCGCGAAATCGTAGTATTCCAGGGCCGAACCCGTCCAACTCGACAGGGCCGCGCGCAGCGGTGTCTTCTTCGTGGGGCGAGCTTCCTCGATCGCGTTGCTCATGCTTCCTCGCATTTCTCACTCTCAGGACTTATCGACGGCCTCGGCGCTGTCGAGCGTTCATCGGACCGACGTTGCATTGCCATAGTGTGGCAGTAATTGTTACATTGTGGTTTACAGTGTGATTGAGATGACATAGCCTGTCAACGTGGAACGCGGGAATTCTGCTTTCCGGACTCACGAACTATCTGCACACACTGCCCCAGCACCACCGAACTGCCACAGCAACGCAAGGAGGCGAAGCATGCCGCCCAAGGGCTCGAACTCGGTGACGAAGACCTTCGAGATGCTCGAACTCCTCGGCGAATCACCCGAGGGGATCAGCGCCGCCCAGGCCGCCGAGACAACCGGCTACCCCTTCTCGACCGCGTACCGCCTCCTCGGCGGGCTCGTCGAATCCGGGTATGCCAGCTTCGATGCACGCACGAAGATCTATACCCTCGGGATGGAGGTCTTCCGCCTCGCTCAGAAGGTCGCGCACAGGCGGGGGCTGTCCGGAGCGACGAAGGATCTGCTGCAGGAACTGACGGCCTCCACCGGCGAATCGAGCATCCTCGCCGTCCGTCGCGGCAATGCCGCACTGACCGTGCTCACCGTCGACGGCCCGCAGTTCCGCACGACCACCGACCCCGGAGACGAATCTCCGCTGCACACCTCGGCGATCGGTCAGGCTCTGCTCGCCCATGATCCACAGGCCGATGCCACCGTCGACGCGCTCGATCTCGTCGCTCGCACCCCGAACTCGATCACCGATCCGAAACAGATGCGCACACGCCTCGAACAGATCCGCGCCGACGGATGGGCGGGACAGTCCGAAGAGAACGACATCGGCATGAACGCCCTGGCAGTGCCCGTCTTCGATCTCGACGGCACCCTGCTGGCCTCGCTCGCGCTCGCCGCTCCGGTCTTCCGCCGCAGCCTCGGCGAGCTCATCGAATTCGTGCCCCGACTGAACGAAACCGCGGCCTTGATCGCCGCCCGATTCCCGAGGTGACCATGCCCGCAACCACTACCGAGGCGGCCCCCGCCCCAACGAGTCCCCGGCCCGAGATCCTCGTCCTCAACGGCCCCAACCTCAACCTCCTCGGGGAGCGCGAACCGGAGATCTACGGCCGCACCACGCTGGCCGATATCGAGGCCATGTGCGCCGATACCGCCGCCGAGGCGGGGCTGAGCGTCCGCTGCATCCAGAGCAACCATGAGGGCGGGCTCATCGATGCCGTCCATGAAACCCGGCACTCCACTGTCGGCGCGATCATCAACGCCGGAGCGTACACGCACACCTCCCTGGCTCTGCACGATGCGCTGAAATCCTACGACCACCCGATCATCGAGGTACACCTGAGCAATCCCCATGCACGGGAAGCCGTGCGCCACCACTCCTACCTCTCACCCGTGGCCGCGGCCGTCATCGCCGGAGCCGGCGCACAAGGCTACGTCCACGCGGTCGAGATCCTCATCGACCACCTCAACAATGCGAAAGCGAGACTATGACCTCATCCCTCCTCCTCGGCCTCATCGGCGACGGCATCTCCGCCTCTCGCACCCCGCGGATGCACGAGAACGAAGGTGCCGCGCACTTCATCCCCACGATCTACCGCACCATCGACATCGGCAGCCCCCACCTCGCCGAGGCGACACTGACGGAGCTGCTCACCGCAGCGATCCGGCTCGGCTTCGACGGGCTCAACATCACCCACCCGTTCAAGCAGCAGGTCATCGATCTCCTCGACGAGGTCGATCCTGTGGCCGCGCGCATCAATTCGGTCAACACCGTCGTCATCGACGATGCCGGACGGACGACGGGATACAACACCGACGTCACCGGCTTCGCCGCCGGGTTCCGTGCCGGACTGGACGGTGCCGCCACCGAGGCGGTCGTGCAGATCGGTGCCGGCGGAGCCGGCCGTGCCGTCGGGTTCGCCCTGGCCGAACTCGGCGTCGGTGAACTCATCATCGCTGATACCGATATCGACCGGGCCGCCGGTCTGGCGACGGATATCGGGACCGTCACGGGCTCTCGGGTCCGGGCGCGAGCGATCGGGCTCGATGAGCTGGAAGGGGCGGCCGCCTCGGCGCAGGGGATCGTCAACGCGACCCCGGTGGGGATGAAGGCGTATCCGGGTACCCCTGTCGACACCTCGGTGTTCGGGGCGGAGACCTGGGTAGCCGACGTCGTGTACTTCCCGCTCGAGACGCAGCTGCTCGCCGAAGCCAGGGCCAAGGGGTGCCGCACGCTCGACGGATCGGGGATGGCGGTCAATCAGGCCATCGACGCGTTCGAACTCTTCAGCGGCCAGAAGGCCGACCCGCAGCGCATGCGTGAGACCTTCCTGTCCTTCGGTTCCTGATCCGAGACACCTGACCGGAATTCGACGCGGCTCCCGGTCAGGGGCGAATGGTCAGTTCTCGGAGGTGTCACCCGCAGCTTCGGTTTTCTTCTGCTTGCGGTATTCCTTGAAGAAGCTGATGGCGAAGATGCCGACGATCAGGGCCAGAGTCAGCCACAGGGCGTACTTGTCGATGACCTTGAGGATGTCGACCGCGGCCTCTCCGAGCTGATAGCCCAGGAAGGTCCAGATGAGCGTGAAGATGAGGCAGCCGAGAAGGTCGGCGACGAGGAACAGCGACAGCCGCATCCGCGTCCACCCGGCGACGAGGTAGACGAGGGTGCCCGGGATGCCCGGGCAGCGCGAGATCAGCGTCATGAGGAACAGGGCCCAATTCGGGATCTTCTTCAGCTGGTTGATGCGTTTGAGCTGACGTTCGTTCTGCGCGAAGAGCCGCAGCACACCGTCGCCCCACCGGCGACCGGCCAGCCAGAACGCCCAATCGAGTTTGGCCATGCCGACGAAGCCGGCGACGATGACCAGCCACAACGGGATCTCACCGACCCGGGCATAGGCGGCGGCAGCGACGATCGAGGTCTTCGCGCCGTTGATGAACTCCTGCACGACCGGGGCATTGACGAGCATCCACGGTCGCAGCGGCATGAGGCCGAGGTAGATGAGCGGGACGCCGATGATGATGAACAGCAGCAGCTTGTCGAGACCTTGAGCCTTGCCCTGCCAGGGTTTGATCGTCGCCCAGGGGCTTTCCCCTGCCGTGCTCTCACCTTCTGTGGTCTCCGCAGTATCCGCGTCTTCAGCGGTATCCGTGCGGTCAGGATCCACGTGATCGCCACTCATCGGGCATCGCCCTCTGAGGTGCTGCGGCGCGCGTCTCCCCAGATATCGACGCCGGAATCGACGGCGAATTCGTCGATTGCGCCGAGCTCTTCATCGCTCAACGGTGCCGCGTCGAGAGACGCGACATTGTGCTCGAGCTGTTCGATACGGCTGGCCCCGATGACCAGCGAGGACACTCGCTCATCCCGCAGCGCCCAGGCCAGGGCGAGCTGTGCCAACGACTGACCGCGTGCGGCGGCGATGTCATTCAGCGACCGAATCCGGGTGAGGTTGTCGGCGCTGAGGAACCCGTCCTTGAACGATGGCTTCGCCTTGCCCGCGCGCGAATCTTCGGGCACTCCGTCGAGATACTTGTCCGTGAGCAGGCCCTGCGCAAGCGGGGAGAAGCAGATGACGCCGAGCCCTTCGTCAGCGGTTGTGTCGAGGAGTCCATCGTCTTCGATCCACCGGTTGAACATCGAGTACGACGGCTGGTGGATGAGCAGGGGAGTACCGAGATCGCGGGCGATCTGGCAGGCCCGGGCCGTATCGGAGGCGGAGTATGAGGAAATCCCGGCGTAGAGCGCGCGACCGGAGCGCACGGCGGTGTCGAGCGCACCGATGGTCTCTTCGAGCGGCGTCGAAGCATCGGGACGATGGGAGTAGAAGATGTCGACATAGTCGAGGCCGAGTCGGCGCAGGGACGCATCGAGGCTGGCCAGAAGGTATTTGCGGCTGCCGCCGGGGCCCCCATAAGGGCCGGGGTGCATGTTCCAGCCGGCCTTCGTCGAGATGATGAGCTCATCGCGGTAGGGGTGGAGGTCTTCGCGCAGCAGCCGGCCGAAGTTCGTCTCCGCCGACCCCGGAGGAGGGCCGTAGTTGTTCGCCAGGTCGAAATGCGTGATGCCCATGTCGAAGGCGCGCCGGACGATGTCGCGTTGGTTCTGGAAGGCGACATCGTCGCCGAAGTTGTGCCACAGCCCGAGTGACAGGGCGGGAAGGACGAGTCCGGACCGGCCGACCGGGCGGAAGGTCATCGAGTCATAGCGGTTCTCGGCGGCTTGGTACACGCTGTCTCCTGGGCTGAGCGGATGAGTTCGTATCCCAGCTTACGGGCGTCCTGCCAGCGTGCACACGCAGGCGCGATTGCCATCGGCGTCGGCGAGGACGGTGAATGACGGCGCCTGGGACTCGTCGACGATCGTGCCTCCGGCGTCGACCGCAGCTCTGATCCGCTCCGGCGCGACCGCCGCAGGTACGGAGACGTCGACGTGCAGACGCTGGTGCGGAACCTCGTGTTCCTCGCAATCCTGGAACCACAGCAGCGGCATCTGTCCGGCAGGATCGACGACGTCAGGTCCGGAGACGTTGCTCGCATCCCCGGTCAGGAGCGCCGCCCAGAACGGGGCGATGGCGTCCTGGTTCGCGGTGTCGAGGCCGAGTTCGAGAAGTGCCGGGATGGTCGGGTCCGCCTTCACCCCCGCCGAGGCGGCCGCCTCGCTGATCTGCCCGGCGAGGTTGAGGTCGCGTTCGGTCACGGCACCGGTGTCGTGGCTGGTCAGGCGGATGTCGACGTGAGGGAAAGTGAGCGTGACATCGGGATGGTGGCCGGCCGCCTCGGCGAGGGACCCGATCTCAGCCACGAGATCAAGCCCGGTGGCGAAGTCGCCGGTGAGGAACCGGGCGCCGATGCAGTCCGGCAGCCCCTGCCAGTCGCCGAGCCCTTGGGAGTCGAGTGCGTCGAGCAGCTTCTGTCCGGTATATGCAGTCATGGCTTCATGCTAGGGATTTCGCCGTCCCGCGTGAACCCCTCGTTCCCGATTCCCGCGGGCAGGGGCGTAACGTTGCCCCAGTGATTGGCTCAACCGCATACCTCGTAACGCTTCTCTTCGCGTCGATCGCGCTGCTCATCCTCCTCATCAACTGGAAGACGAAGCTGCATCCGTTCCTCGCTCTCCTCATCACCTCCGCTGTGACGGCCCTGGCCGCCGGTGAGGAGATCGCCAAGATTCCAGAGACGATCGTCGCCGGAGCCGGCGACACCCTCGGCGAGACCGGTGTCGTCGTCGCCCTCGGAGCGATGCTTGGACGGCTTCTGGCCGACAGCGGTGCCATCCAGCGGATCGCGAACCTCGTCATCGAGCACTCCTCGCCGAAGGCCGCTCCGTGGATCATGACGGGTGTTGCCTTCATCATCGGCATCCCGATGTTCTTCGAGGTCGGCCTCGTCGTCCTCATCCCGGTCATCTACGCGGTTGCCTCGCAGCTGGAGAAGAAGACCGGGCAGAAGAAGCTGTGGTACCTGCGCATCCTCGTCCCCGCGATCGCCGCGCTCGCCTGCCTCCACGGCATGGTTCCACCCCATCCGGGTCCACTCATCGCCGTGTCCGGACTCAACGCGAACGTCGGAATGACCATCGGCCTCGGGCTCGTCTGTGCGGTTCCCACCGTCATCCTCGCCGGCCCGGTCTACGCCCGCTGGATCGCCCCACGGGTCAAGCTCGAACCGACCGCTGACCTCATCGACCAGTACACCGGAGCCCGCGCCGAGGCGGACCAGAAGGAACTGCGAACGATTCCGGTCTGGCTCGCCTTCGTCACCGTCCTCGTCCCCGTCGTGCTCATGCTCGTGCACACCGTGGTTCAACTCGTGGCGCCTGAGTCCTCATTCGAACCCATCGCCGAGGTGATCGGCAATCCGGTCATCGCGATGCTGGCGGGAGTCATCTTCGCCGCTATCGCGCTCGGTTGGACTTCGGGAATGGGCGGCGAGCGGATCCGCAGCTCCTTCGGCGACAGCCTGAAGTCGATCGCCGGAGTCATCCTCATCATCGGCGGCGGTGGTGCCTTCAACGAGGTGCTCAAGGACTCGGGCATCGGCGACGCCGTCGTCGGCGCGACCTCTCATCTGGAGATGAACCTCATCCTGCTCGGCTGGTTCATCGGCATCCTGCTCTCGTTCGCCACCGGATCGGCGACCGTGGGAATCACCTCGGCCACCGGCATCGTCGCCCCTCTCATCGGCGATCACTCCGGGGCATATGTGTCTCTGGTCGTCATTGCGATCGGCTCGGGATCGATCGGCCTGAACTGGGTCAACCATGCAGGATTCTGGTTCGTCAAGGAGAGTTTCGGCATGACGATCGGTCAGGCGACGAAGACGCACATGATGGTCCAGACTCTCGTCAGCGTCTTCGGGCTGATCTTCGCCTTCCTGCTCTCGCTGTTCTTCGTCTGACGGGCTTCCGCTCGCTCGTTTTCCGCCTGCCCGGTTTCCGCCCGCTCGTTTTCCGTCCTCTCGGCCTCCGCCTGCCTGTGCTGCGCCGATCAAGCGGTGGCGCAGAATTGTCATGGTCTACGACGCCATATTCGCGGCCCCGCTTGATCGAGGGGAGGGAGCGCTTGAAAGTGAGAGAGCGCTTGATCGAAGGCGCGAGCGCAACGCTGACCGAAGGTATGCGCGACACAAAATAGACCAGTGGTCTTGATTTAGCGGTGTGTCCTGTGCCTCAATGGTGGTGTGACGAAATTCCATGCCATCCGCGACCAGCTCCTCGACCGTCTCGAGGACATGGCCGCCGGTGAGCAGTTCCCTCCGGAACGGCAGCTCGCCGAGACGCTCGGCATCTCGCGGATGACCCTGCGCCGCGCCATCGACGAACTCGTCGCCAAGGGCATGGTCCGCAGGCGGCACGGCACGGGTGTCTTCGCACTCGGGCCGAAACTCGACCAACCGCTGGCCGCGAGCTCCTTCACCGAGGATATGCTCGCCCGCGGAATGCGTCCCGGGTCCCATATCCTCAGCTTCGACGTCGCCGAGGCGGGCGCGCACATCGCTCGTCGACTCCACATCGCCGAAGACGACGACGTCATCGCGATCCTGCGCCTGCGCCTGGCCGACGACGAACCGATCGCACTCGAAGAACTCCACGTCCCCTCGGCTCTCGTTCCGGGGCTGAGCCCAGGCGACCTCGAGGACCAGTCCTTCTACGATCTGCTGAGCCGAAACTTCGGCATCCGCCTCAATCACAGCGTGCAGACGATCGAACCGACCCTCCTCGACGTCGGCGAGGCTCAACACCTCGGCGTCGAAGAACTCTCACCCGCCCTGCTGTTCGAGCGCATCTCCCGCGGTGCCGATGGCCGCCCCTTCGAATTCGTTCGCTCCGTCTACCGAGGCGACCGCTACAAAGTCCGCACCGAACTCACCGTCCCCGCCCCCGCAGCAGCCGGAGCCGTCCCCTCCGCTACCGCCGCCACAGTCCCCGACCACACTGGAGGAGCGCAGCCATGATCATCGCCGGACTCATGACCGGAACCTCCGCCGACGGCCTCGATCTCGTCGTCGCCGAATTCCGGCCCGACCCCATCAGCGATACGGAACCCACACCCAGCTTCGACCTCGTCGGCGCGGACCCCACCACCCTGACCGTGCGGATCCTCGCCGAACGCGAAACCCCATTCGACGACCAGCTCTCCGCCGACATCCTTCGCCTTCTCGAACCAGCAGATCTGCCGTTATCGCTGGTCAGCAGTGTCGACGCCCGGCTCGGCCGGT
This sequence comes from Brevibacterium sp. H602, assembly GCF_051172395.1. Classification (NCBI taxonomy): domain Bacteria; kingdom Bacillati; phylum Actinomycetota; class Actinomycetes; order Micrococcales; family Brevibacteriaceae; genus Brevibacterium; species Brevibacterium sp. H602. Next base: position 65,996 of record NZ_JBPIZD010000012.1, read on the forward strand.
TCTGCGCCGACGCCCTGTCCGAACTCTGCACCGACCACGACCTGACCCCTGACCTCGTCGTCAGCCACGGCCAGACCGTCCGCCACGACATCACCGACGGGCAAGTCACCTCGACCCTCCAGCTGGGACAGCCGGCGTTCATCGCAGAACGACTCGGTGTGCCAGTCCTCTCCGACGTCCGCTCCCGTGACGTCGCCGCCGGGGGACAGGGTGCCCCGCTCGTCGGGCTGCTCGACTCCCTCCTGCTCTCCGACGCCGAGGCTCCGACCGCAGTGCTCAACCTCGGCGGAATTGCGAACATCACCGTCATCACTCCCGGCCAGGACCCGATCGCCTTCGACACGGGCCCGGCCAACGCCCTCATCGACATCCTCGCCCGCCGCATCACCGACGGCCGGCAGAACTATGACCGCGACGGTGCGCTCGCTGCCGCCGGCACCGTCGACGCGGCCCTGCTCACCGAGCTCCTCACCGAGCCCTTCTATGCGTGCCCCGCCCCGAAATCGACAGGCAAGGAACTCTTCCACGCCGCCTACCTCGACTCATACCTCGACTCCCACCCCCACCTCGGCGAGCATGATCAGATCGCCACAGTCACGACGTTGACCGCGCGCACCATCGCCGAGGCGGTCCGCGAGCACGATGTCACCACCGTCATCGCCTCGGGAGGTGGGACGAGGAACCCGGAGCTGATGCGCCGCCTCGGCGAGGAATTGGGTGAGGGCATCGCTCTCACGAGCACCGATGAGGCCTTCGGGCTGCCCGAAGGCAGCAAGGAAGCGCTGCTCATGGCGCTTCTCGGGTGGCTGAGCTGGCACGGACTCGACGGCACGCAACCGAGTCTGACCGGGGCGATCGGACCGCGCATCGCGGGCCGGTTCACTCCCGGTGACGGGCCGCTGCGTCTGCCCGAACCCCTCCACCGACGACCCACCCGACTGAAACTGACCGACTGAACCGCGGCCGGACCCGGCACCACCCGCTCGGCCGCACAGACGAACGCACCTCCTGACCACCGATCAACCGACACACTCCACACCCCCAACAAGGAGAGACCAATGCAGATCATCGACCTCCTGGTGATCATCGCCTATCTCGTCGCAACGGCGTGGCTGGGACTGGCACTGAGCGGCAAACAGAGCAGCCTCAAGGGCTACTTCCTCGGCGGGCGCGACCTGCCGTGGTGGGCCGTCTGTCTGTCCGTCGTCGCCACCGAGACGAGCGCGCTCACCGTCATCGGCATCCCCGTCATGAGCTACCTCGGCGACCTCAACTACCTGCAGCTCGGACTCGGCTACATCCTCGGCCGCGTCATCGTCGCCTACTTCATGCTGCCGCGCTACTACGACGGTGAGATGATCACCGCGTACGCCTACCTGGGCAAACGTTTCGGCCAGTCGACTCAGACCACGGCCGGCGTGACCTTCCTCTTCACCCGACTGCTCGCCGACGGCATCCGCGTGCTCGCCGCGGCCATCCCGCTCAAGGTCATCCTCGACGGGCTCGGCATCCACACGAACTACTTCGTCATCATCGTCGTCCTCTCGCTTGTGACGATCGTGTACACGTTCATCGGCGGCATCAAGGCCGTCATCTGGGTCGATGTCGCGCAGATGATCCTCTACGTCCTCGGCGGGATCCTCGCGATCATCATCATCTCCGCATCGATCGGCGGCGGATGGCTCGCCGAGGCGGTCGAGGCCGGAAAGACGAACATCTTCGTCTTCGAAGGCAACCCGATCTCCGCGGACACCTCATTCATCCCGTCGGTTCTCGGCGGCGCCGTGTTCGCGATGGCCTCCCACGGTTCCGATCAGCTCATCGTTCAGCGCCTGCTGTCGTGCCGGTCGAAGCTCGAGGCGCAGAAGGCTCTCATCACCTCCGGATTCGTCGTGGTCGTCCAGTTCGCGATCTTCCTCGCCGTCGGTCTGGCTCTCTGGGCGTACTACGATCACGCGCTGCCCGCGGATCTCGGCCTGACCCGCGACGACGAGATCTTCCCGCTGTTCATCATCGAGGGCCTGCCCACGGGAATCTCCGGACTGCTGCTGGCCGGCATCCTCGCAGCCGCGATGTCGACGCTGTCGTCGTCGCTGTCGGCCCTGTCGTCCTCGACGGTCAACGACGTCTACGCGAAGCTCAAGCGCACCCCGATGACCGACGAACAGGGATTCAAGGTCGGCCGCTGGGCGACGATCGGCTGGGGCATCGCGTTCATCCTGCCCGCCACGATCTTCGAATCCGACTCCGGCAACATCGTCATCCTGGCTCTCGGCATCGCCGGCATCACGTACGGCGGTCTGCTCGGCGCGTTCGTCTTCGGCATCGTCAACAAACGAGCCCGTGCCGTCGACGCGAACATCGCCTTCGCCCTGGCCGTGGCCGTCAACGCGTTCTTCTTCGTCATGGAGAAGTACGTCACCGGCGAGGTGTGGGTGGCGTGGCAGTGGTACCCGCTGCTCGGCGTCATCGTCACCTTCATCGTCGGCGGCCTGCTCGGTCTGCGCCACAAGACCACAGTCGAAGAGCCCACCATCGCCGAGGCGGAAGGAAGCCCCCGTCCATGACCTCCTCCCAGCGGCCGCTGTCCCCGACCGAGCAGCGCAATCCGGCCAGCTCCGGACTCGACGAACTCGACACCCTCGGAGTCTTGCGGGTCCTCAACGCCGAAGACCACGGTGTCATCGATGCGGTCGCCGCGGCCCTGCCGCAGCTGGCCGAACTCGTCGACATCGCCGCAGACCGCATGCGCCGAGGCGGCCGTGTCCACTACTTCGGAGCAGGCACCTCGGGGCGGTTGGGCGTCCTCGATGCGAGCGAGCTCCTGCCGACGTTCAACCTCGAACCGGGCCGGGTCATCGGGCACATCGCCGGTGGTCAGGCGGCATTGGTCAATGCGGTGGAGAACGCCGAGGACTCCGGGGCCGACGGAACCGCGGCCGGTGCCGAGCTCGGACCCGACGATGTGGCCATCGGCATCGCCGCGAGCGGGTCGACCCCGTACGTCGGCGGGGCGCTCGACGCGGCGCGGGCCAACGGCGCCCACGCTGTGCTCATCTCGAACAACCCGTACGCCTCTCTGGCGGAGAAAGCCGATGACCACATCGTGCTCGACACCGGCCCCGAAGTGATCACCGGATCGACCAGGCTCAAGGCCGGCACCGCCCAGAAGCTCACCCTCAACGGGTTCTCGACCGCGCTCATGGTCGCTCTCGGCCGGACCTGGGACAACCTCATGGTCTCCGTCGTCGCGACGAACGCGAAGCTGCGCGAGCGCACTGTGCGCATCCTCCGCGAGGCCGCCGACCTGGGAGACGCCGACGCGCGAGCTCTGCTCGAGAGCTGCGATGGCGATCTCAAGACCGCTATCGTCGTCTCCTTCACCGAGGCGGCCCCCGCCCTGGCTGTGTCGACCCTGGAGTCCCATGACGGATCGGTCAGGTCCGCGATCGCCGAGCTTGTCCGGGTGGGCGCATCGTCCGATGCTGGAGCCGGTTCCAGACCGAAGGATTCCGGCCAGGACAACCCTGGGCCGGGTACCGTGGGCGCATGAGTCTGATCCTCGGCATCGATATCGGCGGCACCGGCAGTCGTGCCGCGCTCGGTGGCGTTGATGACACGGAGTCCGTCCCACACATCGTCGACCAGATCGCCGGACCGCGCATCGAGATCGGGCCTTGTGGCAGCAACGTCCTTTCCGTCATTCGGGAACTCGTGAGAACGGCCGCAGAGACATGGTCCGAAGGCTTCTCGGAGGTCAGCGGCATCGGCATCGGTGCGACCGGGATCGCCTCTCTCGCCGAGGATCCTGTTGAAGTCCTCGCCGAGATCTCGGCCGAGAACGGTGTGCCGGCGGTCGCCGCCATCGATGCCGTGACGGCCCACCTCGGCGCCCTCGGTGGAACCGGTGGGGCGATCAGTGTGCTCGGCACCGGAGCGATCGCCATCGCCCACCCGGGTCCGGGTGAGGCAGGCCACTGGTCAGCCGAATGGTCACGAGCCGATGGGTGGGGACACCTCTTCGGCGATCGCGGGGGAGGAGCGTGGCTGGGACGTCATGGTCTCGAACTCGCTCTGCGCACTCACGACGGTATCGACGAACGAGGTCGTGCACTGCTCGAAGCGGCCGCCAGACGATTCGGCCCACCCGCCTCGTGGCCGGGTCAGTTCTATACCCGCAATGACCGGGCCGGAATCCTCGCCGCATTCGCTGTCGACATCGCCGAGACTGCTCGAGCCGGCGACACAGCATCGGCCGACCTGCTCCGCAGCGCGGGTGAGGAAGCTGCCCGCAGCGCGCTTGCCGCGACGCGCGCAGCCTGCCGAGTCGACGTTTCGTCAACATTGACCCTTGCCGACGGCGCACCGCAATCTGCCGCCGCACGTGCGGATAGCCGGAACGCGGATAGGCCCGTATACATCGCGCTCACCGGGGGAGTCGCGGCCGCGGGGAGCCACCTCGTCGAGGGGTTCCGCACCGAAGCCGCACGGCTTGATCCGACCATCACCATCGTCGAGCCCGCAGGCGGACCGCTCGATGGGGCAATCACGCTGGGCCACCTCGGCGCCGGTGGGAAACTCGGCGCGCAGGACCGGGTCATCTGGACCTGACTGGTCGTCAGTCGCCCCTGGCCTGCCGCACCATCCGCACTTCGCGCACTCCGTCGTACTCGTCGGTCTTCACTGTGCCGTCGGCTACGAACCCGTTCTTTGAGTAGAACGCTTGGGCACGCGGATTCGGATCCGCCACCCACAGTGCAGTCGTCACGGACGGATCGATGACGGCGTCGAGGAGGTCCTGGCCGACGCCCGTGCCGTGCATGGATCGATAGGCGTAGAGCACGTAGAGGTGGCGGTCTTCGGGGCGTTCGTCCTCGGCAGATTCCGTATTCTCGGGCGGGCCAGCCATGGCGATGCCGACGATCTCCCCGTCGGATTCGGCGACGGCGCAGGTGAACTTCGACCGATCCGCCTCGGCGAGGATCTGCGTCCACATCTGGCGGCGTCGATCAATGAGGTCGGGGGCATCGAGGAGTTCGTCGGGCATGATCCCGCGGTAGGTCTCGAGCCAGGTGTCGACATGGACGCGCGCCATGGCTGCAGCATCGGCGGGCACGGGCGGGCGAACTGCGTGGGTCATGACTGGATGCTACCGGCCGACGCGGCCAGGAAGATCGTTCTCCGGCACGAAATATTCACCTGACCTGCACCTGCCGACAAACAGCTGTCCAGCCGGGGCACCCAGGATCGAGAGAGTGAGAGCGAACCGCGAACCAGTCACCGCCGTCGAATCACCAACCTCGGGCCACCCACTTCCTCAACCGCTCCGGCCGTCACCACCCGGTCCTCGGAACACCGGCGGAGGAGCCGTCGCATTCGAGTCGGTGGCAGCACCACCGCCCACCGACCTCGAGCTGCCGATGGGCCCGCGTACCCGGCTGTACCGCTTCTTCGAAGCCCTGCCGGCGGCGATCAGCTTCACCGCGGTCGGGCTCGTGTTCATCCTGCCGTTCGTCGATGTGATGCTCGGAGCGGTCTATGTGCTCTCGATCGTCGGGCTGATGTTCGTGCGGGCAATGCTCGGGGCGATCGATGTCGCCCGCGGCTTCGTCCGCTTTCGCCGCAGCGCTCGCGTCGACTGGGCGGCACGGCTGACCGACCTGGAGCGAGCCCTGGACGGACGCCCTTCCTTGGCGCATCCTCGGGGTGGGTTCCGTGCCGCCGACCACGCCGCCCTCGTCGCTCAAGTCAGCGCCGATCCGACCTCGATCGTGCGGCCATCGACCCTGCTCCACGCGGTCGTCGTGGCCGCGTACAACGAGCCCTACCCGGTCATCGCTGACACCATCCGCACCCTGCTGCACACGTCGACGAAACCCGAACAGCTCCTCGTCTTCTTCGCCCATGAGGAACGGGGAGGACCGGCCATGGCAGAGACCGCTCGGCGGCTCGAAGCCGAGTACGGCCACCGCTTCGGGGCTTTCGTCCTCGTCGAACATCCGGCCGGATTGCCGGACGAGATCGCCGGCAAGGGCGCGAACATCACGTACGCCGGCCACCGTCTGGCCGAATGGGTCCGTGACGAGGCCATCGACCCACGCCGGGTGATCGTCACGAGCCTCGACTGCGACAACATTCCGCACGAGTCCTACTTCGACGCCGTCGCCTACGAATATGCGGTCGCACCGGACCGGGAACGACTGTCGTTTCAGCCGATCAGCCTCTACATCACGAACATCTGGGACGTGCCCGCACCATCGCGAGTTGTCGCCAGTGCGAACTGCTTCTGGAATCTCACGACCACTGTCCGCAGGCTCGCACTGCGCAACTTCGCCTCCCACGCGCAGCCGCTGACTGCTCTGGTCGAGATGGGCTTCTGGTCGAAGCGGACCATTGTCGAGGACGGTCACCAGTACTGGCGCAGCTGGTTCCACTTCGACGGGGACTACCGGGTCGTCCCCATCCACGTTCCGATCTTCCAGGACGCGGTGCAGGCGGGGACGTTCAGGACGACCATGATCGCTCAGTTCAAACAGCTCAGCCGCTGGTCGTACGGCGCCTCCGACGTTCCCTATGTCGGGGTGCGCGTCTTCGCCCCTGGTGCCCGCGCGCCGTTCTGGCCCGGAGTCATCCGCTTCTTCTCCCTGCTCGAAGGGCACGTCAGTCTCGGCTCGATCTCGATCATCATCGCCATCGGCGGCTGGATCCCCTTCGTAGTGGCCACACAGACGGGGCAGGCATCCTCGTTGGTCGAGCGCATGCCGATGACCGTGGGCATCATTCAGCAGATCGGCATGATCGGACTCATCGTCTCCATCATCGTGTTCAATGCGCTGCTGCCTCCTCGGCCGATCCACGTCCCGCGCGAACGCCGCGTGACGATGTGGCTGCAGTGGCTGCTCTATCCGCTCACGCTGCTCGTATTCAATTCCTCGACCGCGCTGTACTCGCAGTGGTGCCTGCTCACCGGCCGCTACCGCGAACGCTTCGACGTCACCGAGAAGATGGCCGGCGGACGCTCCAACTGACCAGGTGCCGGCACATCAACTGGTTCAAAGTGTGAGTGCCCGGATTTCAGGCTCCTCTCCTGCACTTTGAACCAGTTGTCACCTCCGTCGCCGAGGCGGTCGGTCGGCTGGCCGGATCACGATCCCCATTTCCGTCGCCCGGTGCGAGGTCTACGCTGGGAACTGAGCCCCAGCGTTCACAGAGTCAACGGTGCCGCCGGCTCCCGGAGCCGCAGTGCCGTCCAGCCGAGGAGAGTGTCATGGCCGACACCGACAGCACACACGCCGCCCGACACGAAACTGAGCATTTCGACTGCATCATCAGCGGAGGCGGCCCCGCCGGAATCGTGGCCGGCCTGCTGCTGGCCCGTGGCGGGGTGAGAGTCGTCATTCTCGAGAAGCACGAGGACTTCTTCCGCGACTTCCGCGGCGACACCATCCACCCGTCCACTCTGCGCCTCCTCGACGAGTTGGGCCTCTACCATCGGTTCGCCCGCATCACCCACCGTCGAGTGAGCAATATCAGCCTCCAGGATCGGAACGGCGAGGATTTCGTCCTCGGCGACCTGTCGCGGCTGAACACCGCGCACCCTTATATGACTATCGCCCCGCAGTGGGACTTCCTCAACCTGCTCGCCGAGGCGGGAGAGGACGAACCGGGATTCGACCTGCGGATGGGCACAGAGATGTCGTCCCTGATCTGGGAGGGCGACCGTGTCATCGGCGTTCGCGCGGTCGGGGTCGACGGCGAGACCGAGTTCCGGGCGCCACTCGTCGTGGCCGCCGACGGCCGCTGGTCGAAGGCGCGGGAGGAGGCGCGACTTCCGGTCCGCGAACTGCGTTCCGGGATCGACGTGTGGTGGTTCCGGATCGACACCGAGGCGGAGCTCCCCGACTCCGTGGCACCCCGCTCACACGACGGCAGCGTCTTCGTTGCGATTCCGCGGGACGGGCACGTGCAGATCGCCCGGCTCATTCCGAAGGGCGAGGACGCACGATTCCGGGCGGAGGGCGTCGAGGCGCTGCGCAGAGCGGTAGCCAGAACCTTCCCCGCCCTCGCCGAGGATGTCGCAGGAATCGAGATGGACGAGGTGAAGCTGCTCGACGTGCGTCGAAACGAGGCACCAAGGTGGTTCGTCGACGGTCTGCTGTGCATCGGCGACGCGGTGCACGCGATGAGTCCACTCGGCGGAGTCGGCGTCAACCTCGCCGTCCAGGACGGCATGGCCACGGCTAGACTGCTCGCCGACTCGCTGCGCACCGGCGGAGTGCCGATTCGGCAGCTGCGACGGGTCCAGCGCAGACGCCTGCTGACGACGAAGGCAGTCGAACTGCTGCAGGGCGGCATCCACCGGATGATCGAACCCGTCGTCCACCACGGCGGCGACATCCGCCCGCTGGCGCCGTTGGAATGGCTGCTGAGGACCTTCCCCGCGCTCACCGTGGTGCCGGCGCGTATCCTCGGCATGGGAATCACCGCAGAACACGCCCCGGATTTCGCGCGACGCGAGGAACCGGCATTCGAAGGAGCATGATGAGCCAGATCCTCCAACTGCGACCCTTGGCTCCCGCCGATGAAACGGTGATGAGGGACTTCCATGAGCAGCTTGCGGGCCGACGACTTCGCATTCCTCCAAGCCGAGGGCACATGGGACGACATCATCACCACCCACGAGCGCGAGGCTAGGGGAATCGATCTCCCGCCGGGCCGAGTACGCGCGGAATTCCTCGTCGCCGAGGTGGACGGGCGACCCGTGGGTCGCACCTCCATCCGATACGAACTCAACGACTTCCTGTTCGATTTCGGCGGGCACGTCGGATATGCAGTCGCCCCGGAATTCCGTCGCCGAGGATACGCCCAGCAGATCCTGTCCCGCTCGGTCGAACGTCTGCGATCGGCCGGAGTCGAGAGCGTGCTCGTCACGTGCGATGAGACGAACATCGCCTCGGCAAGCGTGATCGAACGGTGCGGGGGAGTCCTCGAAGACGCACGCGAAAACAGTGACGGACCGCCGAAGCGGCGTTATTGGATCGGCGCGGATTCCGGTTTTCCTCAATCGGCCTCGACGGTCAGCACTAGTGCCGCGGTGACGGCAGATCCGTAGAGTCGAAGACATGAACTCACTATTCGACTCCATCCGCAAAATCGGTTTCCGTCGCGGTCCCGACCGCATCCTCGGCGGTATTGCCGGGGGCCTCGCCGAGGTGACCGGCATCAACGTCTGGATCATGCGGCTCATCGTTCTCGCTTCGTTCCTCCTCCCCGTACTCGGAATCGGCGCTTACCTCGTCGCGTGGATCCTCACTCCGTGGCAGGACAATTCGATCCCGCTGCAGCAGGCCTTCGGCGGTCGGTCAATTCAGTGACAGCGGGTCGGCGGTCGACAGGTACTTCACTGACACTCTCGTCGGTGTAGACGACGTACTCATCGCAGCGCGCCGGTCAGGTGCTTCGACGTCTATGCCCATGCCGAGGTCGCAGCCAACCACGGAGAGTTCCTCGGGCTCCTGGTGAAGATCGCCGGTGCGAAACGCGTCCTCGAATTCCGCACCCTGGAGCTGGAACTACCAGACCTGCGGCGATCTGCGGTAGTAGACGTCGACCGGATCCAGGTCGAACGTCGGAGCGTCGAAAAACGTCCAGATGAGGAGAACGATCGTGATTGGGAAGAAAGCGACGCCGAGGTAGCTCCACATGCCCCTCCAGAATCCGACGCGTCTGCCGCTGTGCTTGAGCGAGACGACTCCGCACAGTGCCTGGCCGGGGGAGACCGTGCAGCCGTAGAGGGCTCCGAACACCAGCGCCATCAGCGGATAGCTGGCGAGAGCAGCTCCGGTAGCAGCATCGAGCGAGATGATGTTGATCCCGGCGAGGGCAATGGCGACACCGACGACCGTGCCGGTGCAGAAGAGGACGAAGATCGCGTCGAGGATCCTCGCCCACCAGCGCCTGCCCGACGGCGCCGGAGTCAGCTGACCGCGGTTGCGCCAGGGCCCTGGGCCGTGGATGGCGAGCCCAGCCTGGGCGCGGTAGTTCGAACTCATTGTGCGTATCCTTCTCGCTGCTGACCGGTCGATGACTCCGACTCTATGCGGTTGCCGGCCCGCAGGGGGTGTTCGTCAGGCAACATCCTGTGTCAGTCCCGGTACAGCCTCACTCGACTACCCGCGGTCGCAGGGAGAACTGAATCGTCTGTTGAAAATCTGCTGAAAATGACACACCCCCGAAGCGGTGAGCTTCGGGGGTGCATCACTCCTGTTCAGGCTGGGTGGGCCCCGTGGGGATCGAACCCACGACCCGCGGATTAAAAGAGCGTTTGAGCGGTTGAGCGCCGTTGAGTCATTCGTGCAACATTCGGCCTCTCACCTGGGCATACGCCCCTTCTTGCTCGCCCTGGGTTGCATCTCGTTGCGTGCGGTTTAGTCAATGATTGTCAAAAATCTGTCAAAAATCTGTCACGCGAGGGCCGACAGAATATCGTCGTGCGGAAGTTCCCCTAGATGGGCATAACGCTGAGTCATGATGATGCTCTTGTGGCCTAGCAGATATTGCACTTGCTCTAACGGTCTCCCTGCCTGGACTAGCCAAGACGCATAGGTGTGGCGAAGGTCGTGAACCCTGAAACGTTCCACCCCCGCCTTGTCGGCAGCGGCGTTCAGGGCGCGTCGAAAGTTGTTGTTCTGAGGCATGGCACCACGCGGCGAAAGCAAACGCGGCCCGGTGGTCGGCAGTGAGTCCATGAGCCACTTTGGGACAGGCACCGTCCGGCGCAATTTGCCCTTCGGGTATTGCTTAACGTCCCCGGCCTTATCGTCCCAAACCTCAAACACCTGAACCACGCCACGCTTGACGTCAATTCGCTTCTGATAGATGCCGTCAAGCGAATGAATCTTCGCTTCACCCCAGCGCAATCCCGTGTAGGCAAGGAAATTCATGAGCAGCGCCCAGCGTGGGGAAAGTTCAGCCGTCACCTTCTCCACTTCCGCCTTCGTCAGATACCGCTCATGCTCAACGTCGCCCCCGCTGATCGTGAGACCCTTCGCGGGGTTGTATTCGAGCACTTCAGAATCCACGGCATCACTGAGCGATTTCGACATGAGCGACATAATCCGGTTCACGGTCGCTGTTGACCTCTGCCGGGTGGCGGTTTCGCCCTTCACCTTGACCTCATATGGCTTGAGCAGTTCGGCGCGCCATGCTTTCAAATCCTCGCGCTCAATGTCGCATAGGGCAACGTCCGCCCACCTTGGGGATAGGTAGCGGTCGATCCGTTTTTCGTCCTCGGTCTGAGTGGAGGACTCTACGGTCCTCTGCTCTTGCCAGGTGTCCCGCCACTCACTCCACGGGATAGAGGATGAAGTGCGCTTGCGCTGCGCTTTCGTTTCAGCCTCAGCGGCGGCGTTCTGTGCCTGTTTCTTGTGGGTGAACACTTGCCCCTTGAGTGTCCGGCGCACGCCGTTCCGGTCGCGGTAGCAGGCGACCCAACCGCTCTTATTCTTTCTGACCCATGCCATTATGCGCACCTCGCGAAAGTCATTCTGAAGGCTTCTACAAGCTCACGGGTGACACCTAGAGCCTGAGCTAAACCGCCCGGATGGGGGCCGTAAAGCGTTTCTGCCCGCTCGTATTCATAAGGATCAATCAAGAGTTCTGCCGCCCACTCATTCGCGCGCCGCTCCTGAAACTCGGCCACCTGATCGCTCGGGGCGGTCGAATCGTCGTAGTAGGCGTGCCCTAGCTCATGGGCGAATGTTGACCGTTTCTGTACTTCATTGAGAAGGCTCGATAACACAACTGTTCGGTACGCGGGGACGTAGAACCCTCTGAACGTTCGAAGCTCTGCCTCCTGCACGGTGATTCCTTGTGATTCTGCAAGGGCGAACAGTTGGTTCAAGCCTTTTCTCCTTACGGGTGGTTCTCTTCGGTACTTTCCTGCTCGGCTTCAATGTCGACGCCGGGGTTGTGAGCGACTAGCCCGAACTGGTCTTGCGTCATGGCAGCTTCATCGAAGGCTTTAGCTATGACCTTGGCTCCGTCTAGGCCCAGTGCCTCAATGATCACGGTTACTTCGTCCATCGACATTGAATCTTTGGCGTTGAGGCGGCGTGACACTACGGACTGGGATAGGCCGGTCATCTTCGCAAGGTGGGCTTGCTTGATCTGCTGACGCGCCATTTCTGCCCTGAAGGTAGCGGCTAGGGCCGTGGTGATTGGGTCGCTCATAGCTCAATAGTTGCACGACACGCTCAACTTTACAAGTGCAGGTAAAAATTTCTGATTCAGATACGTGATGCTCTGACCAGCATGTTTATGCAACTTTGAGGCGTAAGTCACCATCGTCCGAACGTTCTGGATATGAATAAACGTTCTGAATCCAGATAGAGTGATTGCCATGAACACCACCACCACACGAAACATTGAGGTTGCGGCACGAGTCCGCGAAGCTCTCGACGCGGAGGGCTACAAAGCCGTTCAAGTCGCGGAAAAGATCGGCGTATCGAAGGGGCAAATGTCCCGTCTCCTTTCCGGTAAGTCGGCAATCAAGTTCGATCACCTGATCAAGCTTGGCCGAATCCTCGGGATGGACCCGCGCCGGTTCCTCGGCCTCAGCCCAACAACAAATGATGTGCTCATGACAGTACCCGAAGCGGCTGACATGGCGAACCGGCACCCCCAGACGATCAGGGCAGCGATCTACTCGGGCGATCTTCCGTCTGAGCAGACAGGGCCGGGTGGCTGGCATCAGATCAAAGAATCGGACCTCAAAGCATGGATTGCAGGTGTCCGATGACCGCCACAACAGTTACACAGTCCCAGCCTGGCATGACGTCGGGGGGAGAATCCGCAAAAGGCTTCACTTGGAAAATCGTTGCGTTCTGCACTGAGCACGGAATCGCAATCACCGGGTCCAAGGCTGATCGTCTCGGCGTTCGCATGAAGCGACGCGCGAACAAGATGCAAGCACAATTCGACTTCTACGAATCGCTGCGCGTCCTTGGCATCCATACCGACTCAACGGCGCAAGACGCTGAGCACCGCGCAACCTGCGTGAGACCGGAATGCGATAAGTGCGGCAGGACAAGCGTTGTCAACACGGTTAGGATCAGCTCATGAGTGCTCAGATTCCTGATATCGAGTTCCCGGAGCCGAATGGTGACGAAGCTACATTCTTCCTCGCTAGCGCGGCGGTCAATGAGGTTGAGCGATATGTGAGGCTACTGCTCAAACTCCACGGCCAAGGGTCGGAAGAGTTCTATTCCGTGGGCCGACAAGTGCAAGCGGTGATCAACTCAACCATTCGCAAGGCACGAAGGTTCACAGACAACGATGACAGGAAGGAACTGCTGCGGTCGTTGTACAGATGCAAGTCAACTGCTTCATTTTTGATCGAGTTCGGGCCGTACGTTGAAGGGTCCGGCGGACAACGACCCGGCCGTCCGAACACCGCTGTTAAATCCGTGAAGTCGGGCGGACTTCCGGGGCTGGGGAAGAGGAACTAGCTAAACAGAACAATCATGTAAGGCCCTGCCGTGTTCGGCGGGGCCTTTTCTATGCGCCATTTTGCCTTTAGATCGAGCTTCAAGCGCAATAAGCCCGGTCTGATCTGGCCTACCACCACAACACCCCCGGCCATGGGCACCGGGGGTTTTTCTCTACCCAAAAGGGGACGCAATGAGAGCAATAGGTTTCATCCTCGCGGTTGCGGGGGTGCTGTTGGTCGCTCAGTCAACGGGGACAGTCAACGGCGGTTTTGTCGTGGGCGCACCTGTCTCGTTGTTGGGCGTGTTTTTGATGACGAAGGAATACAAGCGTGAACGACAAGAAGAAGGACATTCCAGTGAGAAAGAAATCTGACATGAACAACCCGTGGGCACCCGCCTATCAGAAGCCGTCGCAACCCGCGCATAGAGGTGACAGAACCTCTTCGTTGGGGATCGGGCTTGCAGAGGGCCGAATCAACCCCTCGCATGAACCGTGGTTCGACCATATGGCGAAAACCTACGACATGAGGGGGCGGCGTGGCTGAGCTAAACACTGTGGGAACGCTGCTGATCCTGCTGGCCCTTGTGATGCTGCTGAACAACTGGAAGTGAGGGCACCAATGTATGCAGTTCTATCGTCTCAGGCTGAGGACTACGAAGCTTGGCAGGCTGACCGTTCTACAGGCGTGACGGCCTCGGAAATGTCGATTCTCGCGCACGGCTCACGGGCCGCGTGGGCGAAGCTGAAAGCCGAAAAGCAAGGTATTGCCCCGAGGTGGAGGGGCAACAAGTACACGCAGTGGGGACACGACCGGGAGCCGGTCATCCTTTCCTTCCTGGGCGAAGAGTACGGGATCGTTCCGAACGATCACGTTTTGCGGAATGACGATGATCCCCGCGCCATGGGCACGCCTGACGGCACGCATGCGAAGGGCGACGTGCTAGGTGAGGCGAAAACGTCAAAGAAGGAGCGCTGGGAGCGCGTGCCCGCCGGGTACGTGACACAGGCCCAGTGGAACATGCGCGTCACTGGCGCGTCTGCTGTGGTGCTCGCGGTCGAATACTACGACGAGCGCGACGATGGCTCACTTGTCCCACGCTATTTCAATGACTTTCACGTGTTCATTATTGACCGCGACGATGACGAAATCGCCTACCTGAATGACCTGTTGGACCAGTTCTACGCAATGGGCGAGGTCACGGAGATTGACGCGCTGCTCGCGGAACGGCTCGAAGCTACTGCCGCCCTTGATGAAGCGAAGGCAGACCTTGCAGATGTGGACGCTCGGCTTCATGCGCTGATCGGGGATAAGGACAAGTTCAAGTATGTGTCCGACCTCGGCACGGTCACGTTGGTGAAGCCGAAGGCTCGGGAGACGTTCGACAAGAAGAAGTTCGGGGAATCGCACCCGGAGCTGTTGGAGCAGTTCACCGTACCGGGGAAGGCTCCGAAACCATCACTCAGGATCACACCAGCGAAGGAGAACGCATGAAGGTCAACGAAGCGATTATTGAGGTCATGAAGGACGTGGGCGCGGTCGGGAAGGGCGACCATAACACCTTCCACAACTTCAACTTTCGCGGCATTGACGCAGTTGTGAACGCATTGTCACCGGCGATGAAGAGGCACGGCGTAACCGTTCACCCGTCGCAGATCATTGCGCGCGACTATGAGCACTACACGACGGACAAGAACAAACAGGGCACCGCGTGCAGGCTCGTGGTTGAGTACACGATCACTGGGCCGGAGGGCGACGTGATCCATTGTGTTGCCGCTGGCGAGTCTGCGGACACGGGCGACAAGGCGACGCCGAAAGCAATGTCAGTCACGTTCCGCACGGCACTGTTGCAGACGTTCGCGCTGCCGACCACAGAGACGGACCCGGATGCGCAGGTAATGGAGCGGCAAGCCCCGCGCCCCGTGACTGGTGAAGCGAGCAATCTGCCTGACTTCAGGGGCATGATGCAGTCGGCCACAAGCCCGGACGAGAAGAACGCAATCTGGAATCAGGCCAAGGAAGCCGGTGCGCCGGTCAAATTCCTTGACGAGTTGAGGGAGATTGGATCATGAGAACTGTTGATTTCGAGTTCGACGGCGAGACCTACACGCTGCCCCGAACAAGTGATCTGCCGCTGCGGTGTTTCCGAGACAGAGGTTTCGACACACTGATCAAGAATGCGCCGGGTGACATCTTGGCTTTCATGTGGGACATGTCCGGCGACGAAGCCCGGTCGTTTATGCGCGAGTGGCGGCGCGCGACTCGTGAAGCAAAGAAGACTGAAGAGCCCCCACTGACACCGCTTGATCGGTTCGTGCTCGCACTGGTGGAAGGTCTTGGCAATGGACGATGAAACACCGGCTGTCGAGCTAACGCCGGTCATGCTGGAACAGCACATGCTGAACCTGAGTAACCGGATCGCGAAGAGCGCCAAGGTCTGCAACGACCGTTACACAGAGTTCCTTGCTGCTGACCGCGAGTTCGATCGCGCTTTTGCTCAAGCCTATTTGGATCACGAAGGACCACAGGCGGAAAAGCGTTACGCCGCCGACAAAGCGACCATAACAGAGCGCGAGGCTCGGGACGTTGCGGACGCCGCGCACAGGTACGCGGATCGCCTGTCGAAGGCTTTGCAGTCTGAGCTTATGGCGTATCAGTCGCTCAATAAGTCGATCCTGGCTCAATTCCAGGTTGCAGGTGTCGGGGAACGCTGACACCACCACATAACGAATGTTCTAGCCGCTCTTCGGGGCGGCTTTTTTGATGCCCGAAAGGGGAAGAAATGTTGTTCATCATTCTGTTCTGGCTTGCTCTGACGCTGGGCTTTGTCTCGTGGATCGGAGCTATCGCGGAGAAGAGCACCGGCATGGTGTGCGCGGCTTTGGGGTTCGCGGTCATTTCGTATGCGGCGGCGGTCGGTGCGCAATGGCTGTGAGTGCGAAGAATAGGCAAGCCGTTTTCGATCGTGACGGGCGCATGTGCGCGAACTGCGGGGAGACCTACGGTCTGTCGATTCAGCACAGGATCAATCGCGGCATGGGCGGCTCAAAGCTGTTAGACGGTTTCGAGAATCTCATGACGCTATGCGGTCTCTGCAATCAGCGGTTAGAGGCCGTGCCCGAAGTGGCTGAACGGGGTGTGGACCTCGGCCACAAACTCAGGTCGTGGGATGACCCGCTGAAGGTTCCCGTCTTTTTCGCGTTCGACGGCTGGTATTACCTCACGGCTGACGGGCGAAAGACGAAGCGGCCAGATCAGAAAGGGGAAAGGTAATGGCTGACGAGAAGATGCTGCGGAAAGGATTCAAACCGCGCCCCGGTCAGACTGTTCGCTTCTGGGATGCGCCGCGCGGCCTGTGGGTGATTTGGTCGAAGGGAAGCAAGGCCGGGACATGGTTTATCCAGTCGCGCGACGATGAAGCGAAACGTGCTCTGGCCGAATCCGCTCACGTCGCTTCGCTGGCGGAACAGGTGTGGAGCTACGCCCTTGAAGTCAAGGTGAGCGTCATTGGCGAACCCGGCGTGGTTGAGAGGCGGCGGCGGTGAGCTTCAAAGTCTCTGACGTAATGGACGACCTTCAATACCTGATCCGCAACACGGCGAACAGGACTGAAGTTCTGCTGGCCGTGGGCATGGGGCACCGGACGTTCAAACGGATCATGGGCGGCAAGCCCGATGACACTGTTCAGCCACGAACCGCTGAGGCGGTATTTAGGGCGGCTGACGAAATGCGGCTGGAACAGGACGCGCCCGTGGGCTGCGTTCCCGTGAAGGTGGTCATGGCCTACGTGGATTCGCCCGAAGGTCGGGCGTTCATCAGCGAATGCCGGGGTGTGGCCTCATGAGTGAATGGCTGATTGATCTGTTCATTCCTGGCACTCCTCGCGCTCAAGGCTCAATGAAGCATGTTGGCCGGGGCCGCATGATCCACGAACCCAAATTGGTCGAGTGGCGTAATTGGATGATCGAATCCTTGCAAGCGTGGGTGAGGGCGCATTTCGGGGGCTGGGAACCGCTGGACGAACCCGTTGAGGTTGCGGCTAGCTTCTGGCTTCCTCGCCCTGCGAACCCCCGCCTAGAGCACGCGGCTACGGGCCTTGACGTGGACAAGCTTCAACGTGCGGCGGGTGACGCTCTAGAGAAGTCTGGCGTCCTCAAGAATGACGCCCGAATAGTCCGGTGGATCAACCCGGAAAAGGACTGGACACACGACTTCACCGGGGACGGCAGTGTCCCCGGTGTTCGACTGAAAGTGAGAGAACGATGAAACGCGTTGGTAAGAATTTCTATTCATGGGCCTCACAGGTCGATCAGGAAACACTCGATCAGGTGGAGCGCATTTCGTGGATGCCGTTCGTTGAACCGCATGTGTCGCTGATGCCTGACGCGCACCTCGGGAAGGGCGCTGCTGTGGGTTCGGTGATCCCGACGCGCGGCGCGGTCATCCCGTCCGCCGTGGGTGTCGATTTGGGCTGCGGCATGGTCGCAGTTCGGACTCAGTGGACTGAGGATCAGGTGCGCGCTCGGGGTGACCTTCGGGCATTGCGTGAAGGCATTGAGGCGCGTGTGCCCATGAGCGCGGGGAAGTACACACCCGACTTGACCAACTCGGCGGAGGCATTCGTCCAAGAACTTGAGGGCGAGTGGGATTACGAGCTACAGGAGCGCGGGATTTCCGATTTTTCGCGCACCTGGCGTAATCAGCTCGGCACGCTCGGCGGCGGTAACCACTTCATTGAGATTGTGGCTGACGAAGATGATCGTGTGTGGGCGTTCCTGCATTCGGGGTCGCGGGGGATCGGCAACAAGATCGCCACGCACTTCATGAACCTTGCGAACGAATATTGTCGCCGCAACTTCATTGACGTTGATCGAGACCTTGCCTACCTGGTGGAGGGCACGCAGGAATTCGACCAGTACATGAACGCGGTGGAGTGGGCGCAACGGTTCGCCTACTTGAACCGTGAAGAGATGATGATTCAGACGCTCAGCGCGCTTGAGGGCTTTATGGCCGCGCCCGTGGAGAAGTCGGAAGAGGTCAATTGCCACCACAATTTCATGCAGCGTGAACACCACCACGGAAAGAACCTGATCGTCACCCGTAAGGGCGCGATTGAAGCCCGTGACGGTCAGTTCGGACTTATCCCCGGCTCAATGGGCACCGCCTCATACGTGGTGAAGGGGCGCGGAAATGCAATGTCGTTCAACTCGGCACCGCACGGCGCGGGGCGGAACTTCTCACGCCGGAAGGCTCGGGAAACGTTCACTCATGATGACCTCAGAGCGGCCATGAGTGGCATTGAGTATCGAGACACTGACGCGTTTGTTGACGAAATCCCCGGCGCGTACAAGGACATAGATCAGGTCATGGCTGACGCTGCGGACCTGGTGAGCATCGTTCATGAGTTCAGACAGATAGTGAACTGCAAGGGCGATTGAGAGTAAGGAGGTTGCAAAGTGGCTTGGTTCAAAGTCGATGATCGGTTCTACTCTTCGCGCAAGGTTCTGAGGATTCCGCGCAGGTTCCGAGTTGCCGCTGTCGGTCTTTGGACTCTCGCCGGATCATGGTCGGCCCATGACCTGACGGACGGGTTCATTCCTTGGTACATGCTCGATGAATTCGGGGCTGACGAAGAGCTTGCGGACGCGCTCGTTTCGGCGGGTCTATGGCTTCGGATTGTCCCCGACTTGTCCCCTGGGGACACCGAAGGGACAGATCGGGACGCGGAGGGGACAGGCGTGGGACGGTCCGGGGACGGTGAAAAGTACGGGCCTCAAGAGGCTGGGTATCAGTTCCGCAACTGGGACGAATACCAGCCGACGAGGACCGAAACGGAAGAGCGGCGGCGCAAAGAACGCGAGAAAAAGCGCAATCAGCGACGCGGCCCAAACGGCAAATTCGCAGGTCAAGGGCATGTCCCCGAGTTGTCCCCTGGGGACGCACAGGGGGACACCTTGGGGAGTCCCCCTCATGTCCCTCGGGAGTCTGCCGTCCCCGTCCCGTCCCGTCCCGTCCCGTCCCCTAGTAATACATCGTCGGGATTCGCTGAAGCTCACCCGGACGCCGCGCAACTGATCGACTGGCTGAATGCTCAGGTGGTGGACAACGGCTTCAAGGCACCGGCTGACACGAAAGCGAATCGTGATGCAGCTCGACTGCTGCTCACTCGTGACGGCGTTGAACCTGAACGGGCTAAGGCTGTGGCGTCGTGGGCTTTGAATGACGAGTTTTGGCGCACGAACATCAGATCGTTCTCAAAGTTTCGGGAGAAGTTCGAAACGCTTGAGGCTCAGATGCAGCGACCGCAACGAGGGTCGGGGCCGATGACGTTCGATGAACAGCGCAATCGGGCAAACAACGATCTGTTCATGGAGATTGCAGAAAGCGCGGCAGGGGGTGAGGTTTGGAGCGTCGATTCGTGGAACAGGCAAATAGCACAATGAGGATTCTCGTTTCTGCAGAACGACGTCAATCTGACAAGTTCGAGATTCGCCTTTTGGCTATGGCTATGTCGAAGTATCCACAGTTCGAGCCTCAGGACTATGAGGCAGGGATCGTGGCTTATCACTCTCAGCACCGTGACCGGAACATGAAGGTGGGAGACGTGATCGACGGCGCACGGCGTGCGTATGCGAAGCGCACTGAGGTGAGGGCGATTGATTCGGGGGTGCCGGATGCGGTGCCCCGACCGTCGAACTATCGGCAGTTGCGGTTTCAGTATGAGCAGATCAATCGAGAGTTCAAGGCTCAGGGGGTCATCCCGACCACTGAGGACTTACTGCGTGAGCACGCTAGGCGTGTGCGAGAACAGAACAGCTAACCCGCTTTGGCGGGATTTTTTATGCCCGGAAACGGGCGAGATTGGAGAAACGAAACATGGCATTGCCGACGATTGACAACTTTTTCACGCTGACGGGTGACCCTGAAATGCGGTTCTCGCCTTCAGGCAAGGGGGTGTGTTCGTTCAACGTGGCCGCGAATAAGCCGAAGCGTGAGAACGGGCAGATCGTGAAGGACGAGCGCGGCTACCCCGTGAACGATAAGACGCTGTACCTGAATTGTGTTGCGTTCGGGCAGCTCGGGGAAATGATCGCTGAGCAGGCGGGGAGCGGTTCGTCCGTCCGTCTTGTCGGTGACCTTGAGACTCAACAGTGGGCGGACAAGAACACGGGCGAGAAGCGTTCGAAGGTTCAGCTTGTCGTTGACTTCGCTCGCGTCATCCTGCGCCGGAATCAGGGCCAGGGCGGCAATCAGGGCGGCGGGTTCGCGCAGGGCGGCTACAGCGGCCAGGAACACGCACCACAGGGCGGTTGGGGCCAGAATCCCGACCAGTGGGCGAACTCGAATGGCCCCGCGCAGGGTGGCTTCTCGGACGAACCGCCTTTCTAGTCTGATTCGCACAAAACCACCGCAAAACAGCGTTTGTAGGGCGTGGATGCGTAATCGTGCATCCACGCCCTTTTCAGCGCCTAGAAACGCAGATTTTGGAGACCACCATGAGATACCAGGAAAAAGTTGAACAGTTCATGCTCGCCGGGGACCAGGACGCACCACTGACGCCGACGATTCCCGACGCGAACACGGCGTGGCTGCGCATGAACATGCTGATTTCGGAACTGAACGAGTACAAAGAAGCGAAGTCGGCTTGCACCTACGCCGGGTTGAACCTCGGCACAGACCGCACCACCGCGCAACAGGCCGCGCTCGTGAACATGGCTGACGCGCTCGCGGACATGGTTGATGTCATCTACGGGACCGCTGCCGCGTATGGGATCGACCTAGACAACGTGCTGGACATTGTTCATGACGCGAACATGCGCAAGCTCGTTGACGGCAAGGTCGTTAAGGACGAGCACGGGAAGATTCAGAAGCCGGACGGCTGGACCCCGCCTGAGCCTGAGATTCGGGCGGCCATGTTCGGGGGTCCGAATGCCTGACTTCAGCAGTGAAATCACAGTCAAGCACATTGACTCAATGGGGGATGATGCGCGGATCGCCTCGGCGGCGCGCGTGTCCACGAAAGGGCTTGACGGCGACGGCGGGAAGGTTGCGGGGCTGGTGCGTGCGCTTATGCGTGAGGGGCACACTAGCCCGTTCGAGCATTGCGTGATGACGGTCAGTGTGGAAGCCCCGATTTTCGTCGCCCGTGAGTGGATGCGGCACCGCACGCAGTCTTATTCGGAGATTTCGGCACGCTACACAACGCTTCAGCCGAAGTTCTACAGGCCGAATGAGGACCGCCCAATCGTGCAGACGGGCAAAGCTCTCGACTACCACCGCGAAGAGGGCACGATTCGGCAGGTCGTCGTCACCGAGCATCGGCATAAGTGGACCGAAGAGGAAGCGTGGAAGAACTACGAATCCATGCTTTCTGAGGGTGTGGCGAATGAGGTTGCGCGCAACGTCCTGCCGGTGTCGGTCTACACACAGTTCTGGGCGACGGCGAACCTCGGGAATTGGTTCAAGTTCCTGACGCTCAGGGACGCGCCGAACGCACTGTTTGAGATTCGGCAGGGTGCGCAACAGGTGGACGCACTCATTGAGGAATTGTGGCCGATTGCATGGCGCGCATTCCACGACTTCAACGGAAAGGAAGAGCAATGAAGGTTGCAATCTTGGACAGCGAAGGACGGCTAATGCTGTTCCGTAATCCGGAGCGAATCACTGAGACATGGTGGGACGGCAAATGCTCAATCGAGGCGAAGATGAAGGCGGACAACAGTGGGATCGTCTTCGAGTCCTTCAAGAGCGCGTCAGCGAAGCTGCTCACTGAGTATTTCGAAGTAGGCGAGGCGCCCGGACGCACGATCACAGAGAGCAGAATCACCGAAGCGTTCGGGCCAGAGTACATGGCCTGGGCGCGTATGTGCCTGTCTCGTATCGGCATCACCGTCGTCCCGGACCCGGAACCGACACCCCGGCAGCGTCTCGAAGCCCTGATCTTCGATAAGTGGGGTGACCGCGACGATGCTCAGAACATCACGGACGCGATTGTCGCTGAGTTCGACGTAAGCGTGAAAGCACCGGGAGGCGACGAATCATGAAGAAGGAAACCGTTGATGCGCTCATGGCGCAACGCGAAGCCATGCAAGAGAGCCTGACTGAAGCGATCAGGGAAGTCTCGGAGCGCGCCTGGAATGAGGGCTATGCGGCGGGGTACGAGCACGGTGACCCGCTTGGAGATGTGGACTTACCGCCGTCGAATCCGTACACGGTCGAAGCCGTGGAACGGGCGAAGCGAGAGGTCGAACAATGGGAGTGAGATTCGAGCTAGTGCCCTACCCTGCACTGTCGCGCAATGGTCTCTATTTCGAATGGCGTCCCGTGCCGGTCCGATTTTGCGACTACTGCGAACGACGGTACGCAGACGATCCGCTCGGTATGTGCCGGGAATGCTGGGACGCGTTTGATGCTCTCGCGAATAGGATCAGCGCGGCGTCGGTCATGTACCTGACCGTAGAGCAGTTGGCCGGACTCGGGTACAGACCGAAATTTCGTCGGTTCCGCTACGGCAAACCCTGGCACCACCACCTATCACCACACGAAAGGAAACGTTATGGCCTGCACGCCTAAGCCGGTCCGGCGCGAACAGAAACGCGACGCCGCATTCATCCGGCACCTGCTCAAGACAGGACGGTTGAAGATAACCCGGTTCCACGACCTGCACACGAACACAGTCACCGTGTATTTGAGCTTCACGAATGAACCGGATTGAACGACTGCTGCTGATCTGGCCGGCATGGGTGTGGGCGCACACTCTGAGCCTGTATCAGCGGATCACAATGAAATGACATTCAGACCCTTCGGGGTCATTTCTTATGCCCCGGCCTTCCACCGTGAGGGCCGGGGCGACCTTATGCCTGAAAGGGGCACCATGAAACCGATCATCGAAATTACTGCCGCGCACGTCGGCAAACAGCTACGGATCGTGGACCAGCACCTCAGCGTTGAGGGCACCCTCGCGTCATTGCGCGTGTGGTCAGAGTCAGAGGAAATCCGGGAAGCATTCGGGCGTCTGGTCAAGACCATGACCGCGCTGTTTGTCGAAATCGAGGTTGCCGGAATTGACGGCACGACTCAACTCACCCGTCAGGCCGAATTCGAGGTGATCGAGTAATGCGCAAGTTCATTCGCACCGAACTGTTAACCCATGAGCAGATCATGGCCTTCTGCGACGAAGCCGAACGGCAGGGGTGCCGGATCAGAATGTCCCCCGCCGATGACAACCCGGTAACCATTCACGGCACCCGCCGCCGCGCATGCCTCACCTGGGACGCATGGCGACCGGAGCCGCGCAACTCACGGCAGACCGGCACCTTGTGGCCTAAACCCTTGCCCGTGTCGTGGATCGAGAACGGCATTCCCCGCCGAAAAATCACCCGTGCGATCCGATACCCGCAGCGCCTCATCGACGCTCTCAAGATTGGAGACTGATGGATTATCCCGAAGCCCTCAAACAAGCCCCCTCGCTGGTCGCGGAGCTACGAAAGAGGATTACGCCGGAAAAGGGCGAGAAGCCCGAACGATCAGCACCCTCACAGAAGCCGTCAGCCCCGCTCAACATTCACGCCATGGCCGACTGTGACAGCATCTACTCACTGCTGTATCGGCACGCGGAGAACGTCGCGGACCTGCTGGGCGGGACCATGCCGACAGTGCCAATCGTGGGGGACTGGGAGCCTGTCGGACTGCCTGCCGGGGTGGAGCCGGACACAGCTTATGACCACGCGCTGAAGCTCGCCCGGTATCTGGAGCATCAAACCCACCTCGTCCCGATCAACTGGCAAGCCAAGATCGCCCGCGAAATCGTCAAGACGGTGGCGCGACTGACGGAACGATACCCCACACACGAACAGCCGGAACTGCTCAATGCGCGGTGCCGGGAGTGTGAACGGCTCAACCTGTACCGCTACGCGCCGAAACGATACAAGGCTGATGAACGGTTCAAATGCGGATCATGCGGCCTGATCCACACCGCCGAAGAGGTGGCAGCGCAGAAGCTTAAACGAGAGGACGAAATCAAATGATCACCCGTTCAGCTACAGCAGTCCTCAACAACGTGGACCTTGCCACGATCAACGACAGGGGCACCGCCGTTGTGATGATCGACGGCAGAGAGCACTTCATGACGGCGGATGAACTGAAAGACATGTGGGCAAAGCTGGGGGTGCTCATTCGGGAGTTCAACAAATGGAATGGATGACCCAAGAGAAAGCAATGCGATTCCACGGCGTAACGGTACAAACGCTTCGCCGGTGGGTCAGAGATTACGGAATGCGCCGAAGAGTCAAAGACGGCAGAGTTCATTACCATTCCGACGATTTGGAAGCTGCGGAATACAGGGGCCGGCACCGTGGAGAAAACCCGCCCTGGCGCTAATTTTCCCCCGATCCTGTAAGCTGTAGCCCTACGCGAATTTCTTAACGAAACAATTGGTTTGACAGCATTCGCAAAGCACAATCCCGGAGCCTATGGGTACAGGCTCGCGGGATTATTTTTATGCCCTCTCGCGGTCGTGCGTGGGAGGGCATACGGTTCATTAGCTCAACAGGCAGAGCGGCGGTCTTGTAAACCGCTGGCGGGGGTTCGAGTCCTCCATGAACCTCGGGGCGGTTTCGCGGTAACCGGCCAGACCAAAACCGCGCACCCCTGCGGGGGTTAGTCGTTCTAGCTCAAACGGTAGAGCAGTGGTCTCCAAAACCATTGGTTCGGGGTTCGAATCCTCGGGGCGGCGCAGAAGTTGGCTTTCAGTCGTCCCGCTGGTTCTTCCGAATCGTGTTCTGGATCTTGTCAACGGCTTTTGTTAGATCCTTGATCGAGCTTCGAACGTGGTGCAGAGAACCGTCAGGAGCATCTTTTGACTGCCGAAGTTGATTGAGGTCAATCTGTAGCTCAAGCGGCGGAAGGGGGCCACTTGGGCCTTCGCCTTCGATCCGAATTTGGCGCACTTGTGGGGCGTCCTCTGACATAAGCTCATGGCCCGGTCCTACGTTCCAACGAATCACCCGGCCTGGAGATATTGAGCGGAGTCCATCGGCCAATTGCTGCTGAACGCTCGCAATCTTATCTGAGTTCTGGGCGTTCCCTGGTAGCGGCGGGTCGATGCTTACTTTTACGTTGTGAGCGACCGTAGGGCCGGAATTGCCAACGACGAGGTCCACAGTTGACCCGCGTTGCATGTCTGGCTGTAAATCCGCCCAAACATACGGTTGCATAGAGTCACGGGCTATCTGGCGTTGCAGCCTGGTCTGTTGTTCCGCCGTAGCAACTTGTTTGCGCTGAATCCGTGTTTGTTGCTTTTGGATTGCTGTTTGAGCAGCCGACTCTTTCGCTTGTTTTGCCGTGGACCAGGCTGCCCAGATTGCGAAAGCAGCGGAAATTCCAGAAACTCCTAGCGCGATGATTGCGACGGCTAGCATGACTCACTCTTTCACTTTGATGCGGATATAGGGCGGCCTCCCCCGCCACATGCCTAGCTTCGCACTGTTCACTGAGTATTTGAAACCTCTAAGCATTCGATTGTCCCGGCGACGCTTGCCTTCACTGGCGCGAACCGGGAATGCCCCGGCCCGTGTCTGTGGTGGTTCACGGGCCGGGGCGACCAAACCACTACAGATGATAGGTTCATTAGATGAAGAAAACACTCACTATCACCGCCGTTGCCGCCGCCCTCGCACTCACAGGCTGCGGATCAGATGACACCAGCAACGAAGCTGACACCGCACCTGAGACCACCGAGGCGGACACCTCAGGCACAGAGGAAGCCGAAGCCACTGCCGCCGATGTGCAGAAGAAGCTCGATGTGTTCTTTGACTCGTGCGATTGGCAGGACCACGGCACAGACTCAACCCCGATCATGTACTCATGTGAGAGTGAAGAGCTGTTCATTCTCGCGGGGGATAAGTCCGAAGTGAAGGTGACCACTCAGTCCGTTGCTGACAAGATCGAATCCCCAGTGTTCGCCACAATCACAGACACCTATTCCGTGTATGCCGCGGACAAGGGAAAGATCAATCAAGCATGGGATGTGCTCGGGGCTGACCCCGACGCTAAGCCTCACGAAGTGAAGTAATAGAGGAATAGATCGGCCTCCTGAGAGAAACACTCAGGGGGCCGAACTGTTGTGCAGATAATTAGTCGAGCACCGGACTACCTGCGTGCGTGGTCTCAAAATCTACCGTCTCAAGGTAGACGGATACCGTGTACCGGTTTGGATCGTCCTTATAAATCAAATGCCACACTTCAGCGACCTCATAAGGGATTCCGTCAACCTGAACATAGCTGCCCTTGGCTGGTACCGTATCGATGCCGGATCGCACTAACGTTCCCGCGCCGGGAGCAATGTAGTGAATCGAATGCAGCTTCTGACTGTCCTCGCTCATGCCTTATCCATTTCCTCTCTCGTTCTAGCCGCGCCGCACTTAGAGCAGACCCAGTGATAACCACTGTCCCTGAACTGTTCCGAAGTGAGATGCAGCGGCTTGTCAGCCCATGCCTTTCGCATACGGCCACCACACACAGGGCACACAGTCATAGTGAAACCAATCTGTAGAAGGTGCCCCAACTGTAGTCCAAATCACTGACACGCGGACAGGCGGTGAGGCATGGCAACCTCACGCACAGGTACAGGCAAATGGAAACGTGTTCGAGCTGAAGCAATCAAGAGAGCACGAGACAACGGACTCACCCGCTGCCCTTCATGCCGAACACCACTCGACTACGAATGGTCAAAGAGACCCAACAGCGCCGAAGCTGACCACATCATCCCTCACGCACGAGGGGGCACCGACACCCTAGACAACGTGCAAGTCATCTGCCGCCTATGCAACCAAACCAAAGGTGCAGGCACAAAGCGCAAGAGACGCACAGGCAAAAGGGTAGAACCAACAACCCGCGTCCCATGGTGATTCCACAGGGGTATCAAACACAGGTACAGGCCGGGTAATCATCCGGGGTATTTCCGAGGTACAGAAACCGGGGTACAGACTCAGGGTAATCCGGGGTGACAAAACCGGGGTGACCCAGGGGGTATCCGGTCCCCCAACCGCAGACTTCGGCCCCCCGGCATTGCGCTCTCTCCCTGACTTCAATTCCACATTGTGGAGGTTTTTCCACATCTGATCTGCCTTTGTGAGGGCCGTTAGGGGGTGCTGTGGCGGATAAGAAGAAGCGCGTGGACTATTCCAGCATTTCGGCAGCTATCGCGCATGGTGATCGCCTGGACGAGCTGAGAGCGATTCATCGTCGGCTCGCAAAAGTCATGGATGACGATAAAACACTTGCTCGGGATATTGCTTCTGTGTCGCGCCGTCAGCTCGAAGTGTCTCGTGAAATCGCTGAGCTTGAGGCCGAATTAGCGGCGGCAGAAGAGGTGGAGGTGAGCAACGAAAATGTTGTTGACGCAGAATCCACCTTCCGACCCGAAGCCATTTGATCGGAAGCTGTCTGAGGTTGCTAAGCACCTTGTGATTCCTTCGGGGATCGAAAAAACCGAATGGCCGTCTGTGGCTCGACAGTTGCAGCGCATGGACTGGCCGGTGGATAAGTGGCAGGAGAATCTTTGCACGGTTGCAACGGGCCTGCGCTCAGACGGCATGTATGCGTGCGGGGTCGGCGGTCTCGTGCTGTCGATTCCTCGGCAGGTCGGCAAGACGTACACAATCGGCGGTCTCGTGTTCGCGCTGTGTCTGGCGAAGCCGGGAATGCTCGTGCTGTGGACGGCGCACCGGGCGAGGACGCATAACGAGACGTTCCGCGACATGGCATCGAAAGCCGAATCCGCTTCGGTGAAGCCGTTCGTTGAGAATGTGCGCCGGTCGAACGGTGAGCAAGAAATCGAGTTCAAGAACGGTTCTCGAATCCTCTTCGGTGCCCGTGAGAACGGTTTCGGGCGTGGCTTCAAACAGGTGGACATTCTTGTCCTGGACGAAGCTCAAATCCTGACGCTCAAGGCCATGGAAGATATGGTCCCGGCGACTAACGCTGCCCCTAATGGTCTCGTGCTCATGATGGGCACACCGCCGCGACCGAACGATCCGGGCGAGGTGTTCACCGATCGTCGTGAAGCCGCCCTATCGGGTGAGGACGAGGACGTTCTCTATGTCGAAATGTCGGCTGACGAGGACGCTAACCCGAATGATCGGGAACAGTGGGCGAAAGCTAACCCGTCCTACCCGCACCGAACTTCTGAGACCGCGATTCTGCGTATGCGCAAGCTGCTCGGTTCGATTCAGTCGTTCATGCGTGAGGGGCTGGGCATTTGGGACAAGCAAAGCAAGGGCCGGAAAGCCTTCATTGCCGCCACATGGGATTCTCGCGCTGCTGAGCCGATCACTGACGGGATTATGTCGTTCGGTGTGAAGTTCTCCGCTGACGGCGCTGAAGTCGGCCTAGCCGGGGCGATTAAAGACGATGACGGGCGAATCCACATTGAGGGCATCAGGCAAGCCCCGATGACGGACGGCACCCAATGGCTTGTGGACTTCCTGGTCGAACGGAAAGACCGGGCCGCGCAAATCGTGATCGACGGCAAGAGCGGTGTCGGCTATCTCGTCAATGCTCTTCGCGCTGAGCGCGTGGGCGCGAAGGTCATTCTTGTTCCGACTCTCGATCAGGTCATCACCTATCACTCAATGCTTGACCGCGCTATCACTCAGGGCGAGGCCACTCATTCGGGTGATCCCGATTTCGACGCTCAAGCCAAGTCCGCCGTCCGACGCAAGATCGGCAACAACGGCGGGTTCGGGTGGGAAGCCCCCACTGAGGACGGGTCAGTGACCCTTTTGGACTCGGGCACGCTCGCATTCGGCGGCGCGAAAACTTCCAAGCGGCGTCCTGGCCGCAAGCAATCTTTCCTTTAGAGGGGGTGCCTTATGGCGTGGACCGCCGATGATGTTTCGAACCTCAGAGTTCTGAACGCTTACGAACGTGAACTTTCCACGATTCGCGCCTTGCTCGAAGTGTGGCGGAGCAAGTGGCCGAAGAACGTTAGACGGTCGCTGTATTACGACACTGAGCAGGCTTTCAAAGACCTTGGAATCGCTCTCCCGCCTCAGTTGAAAAAGGCGAAGTTCGTTCTGGGCTGGGGGACGCAGGCTGTGAAGAAACCGGCCATGCGCTCGCAGTTCGAGGGGCTGCGCTTACCGGGGTCGGACGATCCTTTCGACCTGAACGAGATTCTTATTCAGAACCGTTTCCCGCTGGAATTCTCGCAGGCGAACGTTTCCGCCTGCACTCACGGCATGTCCCTTGTGACTGTAGCCAAGGGTGGAGCGGGCGAATCGCCCGTGCAGATTCAAGCGCATTCGGCGGAATCGTCGGCGGCGTTGTGGGATCGACGCAAGCGGCGGCTTGGTTCGGCGTTGACGGTCGGCAACATCAAGGATGACCGGCCTACAGAGTTCGTCGTGTACCTGCCTGACGTAGTGCTCGAGTGCACCTACTCGAAAGGCACGGGGTGGGTTGCAAGACGTCACCCGAACACAATTGGCCGCGTGTTGGCCGTGCCGATTGCTCACGACCCACAGCTTCGCCGCCCGTTCGGGCGCTCGCGTCTCACGAATTCCGTCATGGCCCTGTGCGACATGGCTGTCCGCGCTTACGTGCGCATGGAAGCTAACGCAGAGTTCTACTCGACACCTCAGATTGCCCTTCTGGGCGTCGATCCTGAATCGTTCGATGGGCAAATGTCGGAGTCCATGAAGTTCAAGCTCGCCATGGACCGTTTGCTTGCGTTGACGAAGGACGCTGACGGCGAAAAACCCGAACTGACTCAGCTTTCGCAGGCATCCATGGCACCTCATTCGGACATGCTGCGCACTGTCGCCATGGCGTTCAGCGGTGAGACGGGAATCCCGCCTTCGTCTCTGGGCATCATTCACGATCAGCCCTCTTCGGCTGAAGCTATCCGGGCGAACGAGCACGACATGCTCGTTGACGTGACCTATCAGAACAAGTTCGTTCTGTCTGACGCTGTGCGCGAGATTGCAATTCTCGCGGTCATGGTCAGGGACGGGCTGAAGGAAGTTCCCGCTGAGGCGTGGAGCCTTTCGTCTCGGTTCGCTGACCCTGAGTTTCAATCACTGTCGGCTCAATCGGATTCGGTGCAGAAGCTCGCTTCGCAAATGCCGGTCCTGGCACAGTATCCGGTCCTATTGGAACGCATTTTCAGTGATGACGAGGTGGAGCGGATTCGCGCCGATCAGCGGCGTTCCACGGTATCTGAGTTCATGCGCCAGATTCAGGAACGGTCGGAGAATTCGTCCCGCGTTGAGGAAGCCGCCGCTGCTGGTGCGGCTCGGCAGGTCGAAGAATGATTGACTACACGATAACGCTCGGCTACGCGACTCTTCTGGATCAGCTAAGCAAGCACGCCCTAGCTGAACTTGATCGCCTATTCGGGGCCGTCTCGGACTTCTCAGACCGCGAAAAGGTCGAAGCCTTCATGGACCTGATGCCGGAGCTTGGCAACAAGTACGGTGCTGCGTCCTCCGAGGTGTCGGCAGAGTTCTTTGACGAACTGAATCAGATTCAAGAGGTCAAACGGCCCATCAGCCCGGAATCGTTCGTGGAAATGCCCCCGTCATACTGGCATTCGCTTGTCGGCTGGGGCACTTCTGACGGTTTCGCAGACTGGGCGAAGATCGCCGGGGGACTCACACGGCGGTTATCGGAAATGTCAGCGGACACGATGATCGGCAACGCCGAATTGCAGGGCGGTCTTTCCGCCCAACGAGTGCCCCGAATCGGGTGCTGCGCGTTCTGTTCCATGCTGGCGTCTCGCGGGGCCGTCTACACCCCCGGTTCGGCTGGCGGTGTTGTTGGCCGTGGCCGTCCGATTGGCTCGCACAAGCAGGCGAAGGGCATTCGCCCCCGTGGTGCTCGAAGGATGGGCGAGGACTATCACGACAATTGTCGGTGCCGTGTGGTCACGGTGACAGCGAACAACTCGGTTCAGCTCTCGAAAGAAGCTGACCGGCATTTCGAACTGTATGAGGAAGCTCGGGACAAGGTGAATTCCGGCCTTGAGCTGAACGTCATTCAGTCCCGCGCCGGAGGCTCTCTCAAGAACGAATATGAGTGGATCGACGCCTCAGGCGAATCCCGTCCAGCCAAGGACAAAACGAACGAGATCGTCAAATACATGCGCCACAAACTCGGCGCGTAAAACCCCACAGATTTCCAAGCCCCGCACGGGGCTTTTTTAATGCCGCACGGCAGAAAGGCGGATTGGTTATGGACTATGAAGCGGAATACAACAAGCTCAAGACGGAATTCGACGCGCTCAAGGGTGAAGCCCGGAAGTGGGAAGACCGGAGCAAGAGCAATTATGACGAATTGCAGAAGGCTCAGGAAGCCCTCACCGAACGGGATCAGGCCGTCAAGGATGCGACAACCCGAATCACTGAGCTTGAGAGCACGAATGGCGAACTGAGTTCGAAGCTCGACCTGATCGACCAGGAGAAGGCGCACGCCGCACTGGTCAAGGAAGTTGCTGAAGCATCGGGCGTCGATGCGTCCGCATTGCGCGGAGCGACGAAGGAAGAGCTCGAATCTCACGCGGAAACGCTCAAGACCGTTTTCCAGCCGTCCGCGCCTGTCATCGAAGGTCAGGCAAACACACCGGGCGAACAGCCCTCAGACCCCGAACGTGAAGCCGTCCGGGGTCTTTTTGGCAACGACTAAGGAGTAATTATGGCCGTGTTCGGCACAAATGAGGCAAAGGTGCTCATGCCTCGCACCATTGCAGACGGGATGATCACTGAATCCCGCACCGAATCGACTGTTGCAGCCCTTTCGGGCCGTGAGCCTCAGCGGTTTGGTGAAACCGACTACATCATCTTCAACGACTTCCCGCGTGCGGAATTCGTGGAGGAAGGCGCAGACAAGGGTTCGACCACTGGCGGTTACGATTCGGTGACTTCCAAGCCCCGTAAGGCTCAGGTCACCATGCGCTTCAATCAGGAAGTCCAGTGGGCCTCTGAGGATCACCAGCTTTCGATCCTGTCGGACCTCGCTGGGGCTGGAAAGGTCGCGCTTGCGCGTGCCCTTGACCTCGGCCTGTACCACCGAATCAACCCCCTGACCGGCAACACGATTTCCAACTGGGACAACTATGTTGCCGCCACGAAGAACCGTGTGGCCCTCAGTGCCGACGTTGACGCGGATCAGACGATCCGTAAGGCCGCTGGCCTTCTGCTCAACCCCGCGAACGGCAACCCGAAGGCCGTCAACGGTCTCGCGATTGACCCTCAGCTCGCGTGGGCACTCGGTGAGCTTCAGACGAAGCTCGCAAACGGTGACCCTTCGGGCATTCAGCGTTACCCACAGCTCGGGCTGGGCGCACAGGTGCAGAACTTCCTCGGCCTGAACGCCGCACAGGGCGACACCGTTTCCGGTCGGCCCGAAGCCGCCGAAGACACCGGAGTCCGAGGAATCCTCGGCGACTTCCGTAACGGACTTCGCTGGGGCGTTCAGCGCGAACTGCCGGTTGAACTGATTCGTTTCGGTGACCCGGACGGACAGGGCGACCTGAAGCGCAAGAACCAGATCGCGCTTCGCCTGGAAATCGTTTACGGCTGGTACGCCTTCACTGACCGCTTCGCGCTGGTCACCACGGCTGGCGACGGAAACGACGCAGGCGAGGGTGACGCGTCGGGGGAAGCCTGACGCCGGGGGATAGTACGTTCCCCGGCGAACGCACTTTCCCTTCTGCTGACTGATCGAGTGCCCCGGCCTTCTGGTCGGGGCCGGTCACAGGAAGGGGGTTCTGATGGCTGAAGTACAGCCTTTCCCGTTCGCCACGCTGGACGAGCTGAAAGCGCGCTGGCCGGACTTCCCGGTCGGAGCTGAAAAGTACGCGGAGACGCTGCTAGAGGACGGGTCACAGTTCATTTTGGACGTGTGCCCCTCGGCGGCGAACGCGTCTGAAGCGACACGGCGAAGGGTACTGTGCGCGGTCGTGAAGCGGCGCATGGATGCCGAACAGTCGGACCTTGCTGGGCTTGCCTCGGCGTCAACGACTACGGGGCCGTTCGCGGAGTCCGTAACCCCGGCGAATCCTGACGGTGATTTCTTCCTGAAGAAGTCGGAACGTCGGTCGCTGGGCGAAGGGCAGCAGAAGGCGTTCGGCGTGAAGATTGCTGATGCCGGCTGTGTCGATCATCGTCCATGGTGCTCGCTCGCGTTCGGCGCGGCTTACTGCTCTTGCGGGGCGGACCTGACTTTGGAGGGGCCGCTATGGGAAGCGTGAGGCACCGTGGCGGCGAGACGGTTATTCTTCACCCGCTCGTTGAAGGTGCTGAGGACGCGCACGGCAACCCTGTTGAGGAATGGGGGCCGGGGGTTGAGCGCGAATGGTGCGCGATTGAACCGCGTGTGCAAGAGGTGGACAACGAGCTAGGCCGCTCGGCGGTCGTGTACGGGTTCACCGTCTATGACACGTTCGATTCCCCGGTGACTGACCGTGACGAAATGACCGTGCGCGGCATTCGTTGCAAGGTGGACGGCGAGATTGCGCGCTGGCGTAACCCGTTCACGGGTCAGGCGAAGGGGTCTGTCATCACTTTGAAGCGGGTGGACGGGTGAGCAAGCGAATCAAACTCAACAACAAAGGTTTCCGTGCCCTGCGCACGTCTCCCGGCGTGAAGCGTGACCTTCTGAAGCGCGCTCAGCGCGTGGCTGAAGCTGCGGGGGATGGGTTCGAAGCTCGCGAATCGCCTAGCTCTAACCGCGCTCGCGCAACAGTCGGAACGCGTACAGCGAAGGCGCGCCGGAAACAGTCGAAGGACAACGTTCTCCAGCGTGCCCTATCTGCCGGGAGGTGACATGGAAACGCTCGTGTTCCCGGACGGCAAAGCCCTGCTGATCGCGTGGCTGAAACAGCTAACGGGCCTCACTGTCGCCTCTGCGGTTCCCAGAACGCGTCCTGACGAGTTCATAAAGGTTCAGGACGCGGGAATGCAGCGCGTGGACCGTCATATCCGAGAACTGTCGTTCACGCTCGAATTCTGGGCGAAGGCAACCACTCGTGCCTATGGCATCGGGGCGGCTGTCCTCGCCTATTTCGAGTCCGTGGACGCTTTGGACGGCGTGACGGTCTACCGCCCCCGCGACTGGGGTCCACCTGTCGAGCTACCCGATGAATCGGGTCAACCCCGATATACGGCGACGGTCTCATTTCGCCTCAAATCAAGCCCCCTCAGTGGGGCTTTTTTCTTGCCCGAAACCGGGCGGTAAGGAGTTTTCAAAATGGCTGGTGTTACAGCAAGCGCAAACGTTTCGGTTGGCAAGCCGAATCTGCGCGTCTCGGGCGGTATTCTTCGCGCCCCTCTAGGCTCGGAGCGTCCGACTGATCCTGACGGTGCCCTTGATTCGGCTTACGAGTCTGCGGGGTACGTCGGCGAGGACGGCGTTACCGAAGCGTCGGAACGGTCCACTGAGGATATTCGCGCATGGGGCGGCATCAAGGTGCGCACCGTGCAGACCGAATACGGGACTACCCTCACGTTCACATTCATTGAGTCCCGCCGTGCGCTGGTGCTCAAGTCCGTGTTCGGTGAGAGCAACGTGACCATTGACCCGAAGGGCTTTATCAAGGTTCGGCGCAATGAGACGCCGCTTGAGTCCGCTCAGTGGGTCGTGGACATGAAGGACGGCGACCGTGGAGCACGCCGTCTCGACGTGGGCAACGGTCAGATCACTGAGGTTGGCGACATTTCCTATGTGGACGGTGAAGCCATTTCCTATGAGGTCACCATGTCCTGCGACCCGGACGATAACGGCGACACCCTGATCGAGTACGTCACTGACCCTGATTTCCAGGGCGGCAACGACGGCAGCGAAGGCGACGATTCGGGGGAAGCCTGACGCCGGGTGACACCACGTTTCCCGGCGACAACCTATTTCCAGAAGGGGATAAGTAATGGCATTCGAGCCTGACAAGTGGATAGACGGCGAGGACGGCGGGACACCGATCACCGCCGCTGAGCTGAACCGCATCGAGTCGGCTGGGGCGGCGAAAGCCGCTAAGGGCGACAAGGGCGACAAAGGCGACCCTGGCGCTGACGGCAAGGACGGCGCGAAGGGAGCCAAGGGGGATAAGGGCGACCCCGGCGCGGATGGTTTCGGTACTGAAGAGCAGTACAACGATCTTGTTTCGCGCATTGAAGCTCTTGAGGGTGCAGTCGCAGGCTGACTCTCTCTTTTCTGGCCGGGGGTGATTTCGCCCCCGGCCACCACCATTTTTGTTTGAAAGGAAACACCACACATGACCACCGCAAAGAAGAGCATGGCCCCGAAGCGCAAGGGCAAGAAGCAGTACAGCCTTGTCACGTTCGAGTTCGAAGGGTTCGAAGGCGAGTTCACTATGCCGAAGCTCGGCGGAGTGCCTATCGGCATTCTGTCCGCGCTGGACGAAGGCGAAATGGCGAAGTTCCGCAAGTTCCTTGACGAGTACGCGCCGGGAACATCTGAGGCGTTCATGGACATGGACAGCGACGAGCTGGGCGACTTCATGAAGGCTTGGAGTGAGGCGTCCGGGGATGATACGGGGAAATCTACCAACTGATCGCCCTTGTCAAAGATCACCCTCATGCGCTGAATGCGGACCTGATGACGATTGGTTATCGGGTCCGTGACCTTGACGATTTCGAGTCCGGCCTAACGGTCGGGGACATGCTTGATTTCGTTGAGCACGCGCATGAGGGCATGGCGATTTATCGCATTCTCAACCCTGACTGGTCTTGGAGCCTCACGAATCTTCTGCTCGCGGAAATGCTCGACGCTCAGGTGTTGTGGCGTTGGGTTGACGGGGGCAAGCGGGGGCCGAAGCCGAAGCCTATCCCGCGTCCGGGTGTCACTGAGACGCACACGAAGAGCTACACGGTTTCGGAGACTTCCACGGTTGACGAGATTGATGAATGGCTGAAGGGCCGCGTGAAAACGGGGTAACCACCACTTTTCTGACAGTTCGATTTGAAAGGGGAGTGGTGGCCCGTGGCGGCTGTCGAGTTGGCAAATGCTTACGTGTCGTTGGCGGTGTCCTCTAAGGGACTCGGCAAAGACATTGTTAAGCAATTCGGCGGGGTTGAGAAACAAGCCGAATCGACCGGCCAACGGGCCGGTTCCCGGCTCATGGCCGGACTTGGGAAGGCTGCGAAACGTACCGCTGTCGGTGCGGGTATCGCGGCTGGCGCGGCAGTCGGTGCCGCCGTGGTCAGCGGGTTCAAAACCGCTGTAGCGCGCGACAATTCTGAACGCGTCATGGAAGGTCTCTACGGTAACGCGAAGCTCGCAACACAGACCTTGAAAGACCTTCGCAAGGTGGCCGGGGATTCCCCAATTGACTATGTGGCCTACACGAAGGCCGCTGAATCTCTCGCTTACGCGGGGATCAAGGGCAAGGACGCTACAGGCGTGCTTGAGAACGTCGGCAAGGCAATCGTGGCTGCTGGCGGCGACTCTACGAAGCTCGATCAGGCTATGGGCGGCGTCATGAAGGCCGTCAATAACGGCGGTATCGCCATGATGGATTCGCTCAGCATGATTTCCGAATCGGGCGTGCCTATTCTGTCCGGCCTGGGCGAGAAGTTCGGTGTGACCACTGACGAGGTTAAGAAAATGGCCTCTCAGGGGAAGATCAGCATTGAGGACGTTATGAGCGTTCTTCAGAAGGGCACCGGGCAGACCTTCCAGGACATGATTAAGGCCGGTGAATCGGCGTCTGATTCGTTCGGCAATCAGTGGACTATGGCGAAGGATCAAATTTCTAACGCCATTGGTGACGTGCTGTTGCCGCTGCTGAAGAAGATCGCCCCGGCCATTAAGCCTATGGCTGACGCGCTGGTCGCTGGGATCGCTGATATTCCGGCCATTTTCCAGACCATTGCTGACGCTGGCGGCAAGGTGTGGAACGTCCTTAAAGACTGGTCTCCGCTGATCTTCAGCATTGTGGGCGCGTTCGCCGCCTATAACGCGGTTCTCGGGATCACCAACGCTCTGTCGTGGGCGCGGTATCTGATCGAACAGCGGTCCCTCATTCTCGGGGCAACGCGTATCGCTCTCACGAATGGCATGGCGGCGGCGCAGGCGGCTTTGAACGCGGTCATGTCCGCTAACCCAATCGGCCTTATCGTGGCCGGTCTCGTGCTGCTGGTCGGTGGTCTGATCATGGCCTACAAGAAGCTCGGTTGGTTCCGGGACTTCGTGGATGCCGTGTGGGCTGGAATCAAAGTTGCAGCTCAGGCTGTGGGCGATTGGTTCATGGACACCCTGTGGCCGGGTATCAAGGCCACTGTTGACGGCATCGGCTCGGGCTTCACCTGGCTGTATCAGAACGCGATCAAGCCCGCCTGGGACGGAATCAAGGCCGCAATTGACGTTGTGGTCGGTTGGTTCAGTACGTCCGTCGCGCCTGGCGTTCAGGCGACAACAAGCGGCATCGGGTCCGTGTTCACCTGGCTTTATCAGAACATCATCAAGCCTGTGTTCGACGGAATCGGATTTGTGATCGGTCTTTGGTGGACCGGCGTTAAGACCTATTTCGGTTCCGTGCAGGCAATTATCATGAACATGCTTGTCCCGGCATTCCAAAAAATCTGGGATATAGCATCGTTCGTTTTCAAGCTTGTCGGCACGATAATTTCCACGGCATGGAATTCGGTGATTAAGCCGATTTTCACCGCAATCGTGCAATTCATCGTCAACCGGCTAGTCGCTCGTTTCAACCTGCTGAAGTCCGTTGTCTCGCTGGTGTGGACCGGCATCAAGGCGGCAATTGGGGCCGTCTGGAACTGGCTGAAGGCTAACGTTTTCCAGCCGATCTTCAACTGGATCTACGCGAAGATCATCACCCCGTTCAACACAATGCGCGTCCGGGTTAATGCCACCTGGAACCTGCTGAAGGCACTACTATTCGCCGGTTGGGCATGGCTGAAAACCAATGTGTTTAGCCCAATCATGGATTGGGTGCAGGCGCGGGTTGTCAATTCCTTCAACAAAATGCGCAACAGCATTAATAGCATTTGGGCGAAGGTGCGCAACCTGCTGCGCGACGGGTGGAACTTCATTAAGGACAAGATTTTCAGTCCGATGATGAATTTCATCAAGTCCGACGTGCCCGGAGCCTTTGAAAAGGGCAAAGACGCAATCGGTAACGCGTGGGACAAGGTTAAAGCTGTCGCCAAGAAGCCGATCAAGTTCGTCATCGAAACGGTAATCAACAAGGGCATCATCGACAAGTTCCGCGACGTGGGCAAGTTCTTCAATATGAAGGACAAAGACCTGCCTAAGCATGTGTCTTTGCCGAAGGGATTCGACACGGGCGGTTACACCGGGCCGGGTCGGAAATATAAGCCTGCCGGAATCGTCCACGCTGACGAGTACGTGCTCAGGAAAGAGGCTCAGCGCAAGCTCAGCCGCAACTATGGGCGCGGAACGCTCGACCACATGAACCGCTTCGGCACGATCCCCGGTTACGCCGGGGGCGGCATGGTGTGGAACAACCTCTGGGGAATCATCAAAGAGAAGTTCCCCTGGGCGCGTCTCACATCGGCCTATCGTGGTGGCTCGCGGACCGTCTCAGGCAATGCGTCTTACCACTCTCAGGGCAAGGCCGTGGACCTTGCTGGGCGTGGCTCGATGAACATGCCCGACATGATGAAGATATTCAACTTCATCCATGACAACTATGGGCAATCGTCCGAACTGATCCATACCCCCGCTGGTGGCCGTCAGATCAAGAACGGCAGTCACTACAAGTACAGCGGGGCTGTGGCTCGGCAGCACTACAACCACGTTCACTGGGCGAACCGCACGAAGTTCGGCGGTCCCACCGCTGGCGCGTCCGGTGCCGACAACGGCGGCGGTAGTGGCCTGTCGTGGGATTTCTTCGCTGGTCCGTTCAACAAGCTGAAAGACAAACTCGGTTCTCAGTTCGAGAAGTGGGGTCCGGCTGGGCAAGTCGTGAAGTCTGCCGCGTCGTGGGGGATTGAGCGTCCTCTTCAGTGGATGAAGGACAACATTTCGAAGGTCGCCGGTTTCGTGTCTGACGCATGGGACGGCGCGAAAGAAATGGTTGTCAACGGGACGGCTAAGGCTCAGGGCCGCGCGTGGGCGTTGAAGAACGGGATTGCCGGTGAGCAGTGGAAGGCTGTTGACTACATCATTTCCCGTGAATCGTCGTGGAACCCGAAGGCTCAGAATCCGAGTTCGACGGCTGCGGGTCTGCCTCAGTTCATTGCAGCGAATCAGCGTCATTACGGGGTGTATCCGATCCGCCAACAGTCGGTTTGGAAACAGCTTGACGCGTTCATGAAGTACGTGACTGAGCGTTTCGGCGGTGTCCTGCAAGCGCGGGACTACTGGAAGTCTCACCACTATTACGACACGGGTGGTTTGGTGCGTCCGACCCTTTATGACAAGGGCGGTGTCCTTCAGCCTGGTACGTCGCTTGTGGCGAATAAGACGGGTCGCCCTGAGTACATTCTGCCTTCGCGTGTCACTGACGCGCTCATGGGCGGGGGTCTCGTTGGCGGTCGCGGCGAAGAGCACTTCCATTTCCACGGTCCTGACCCTGACGCGGCTATGCGGTCCTATGAGTCCACTCGCCGCCGTCGTGAGCTTTTGGAGGTGAGGTAATGCGGTTTAGGCCGAAGATTTCCCTACATGGTTCGGGTGAGGTTGTGGAACTGTCGAACGGTTCTCACGCTGACTTCACCCTCATGCAGGGGGCTTCTGGGTTGGGGATGCGGCCACGGGAGATAACTACCGTGGCCCTCCCTTCCGGGGGTTCGTTGGTTCAGCACCGCAAAGGGCTTGAGGCGGACGTTCAGATTCCCGTCCTTCTGGGCGGCTCTGAACGGCAGCGTTGGGATCTGCGGCGCAAGCTGGAACGGCTTGTGCGTGACGAGGTGGAGATTCGCGTGACCCGCCCGAACGGTGTGTATCGTTCCCGATTCGGTTTCTATAAGGCTGGACTGGAAGGCGAATACGGGGCGGGTGAGGATTCCCCGAACGGTCAGAAATTGGTGCTTGAGTTCACTTGCCCTGAGGGCATGTGGAAGGGCGAACAGCAAGACCCGGAATTCCGCCTGTCAGGGATTCGAAAACGGTTCCTGTCCGAGCGCGCAGTGCCCAAGGAAGGCGACGAAAGCTCTAAGTATCAGTCCCCGTTCTTCCCTGTATTGCTTGCGTCCTCCACTGTTCAAGGCGAGATTGACGTGAATATCGGCGGTGACGCGCCCGTCTACCCGACGTGGATTATCGACGGGCCGGGATCGGATCTGATCATTGAAAACGATAAGGGCGACTCGTTGAAAGTCCTTACCGAGTTTGAGGAACAGGTGACGATCACCACCGGAAGTCAACGTGAGGACATTACTTCCCCGTCTATGCCTGATGGGGAGCTGTGGGAGTACGTGCCCACAACGTCCAAGTTCTTCGCCCTTGAGCCGGGAATGAACAAGCTGAAGGTGTCAATGGTCGGCGCGAAGCCGAACAGCCGCGTTCAGTGCCTTTATCGAGAGAACTTCTGGGCGGGGTGGTGATTCAAAATTCTTGCCTACATGTACACGCCTGAGTTCGTTAAGCGGGGCACCCTCCCAACTATCGGGGGATCATGCAAGCTTCGCCGTAACGGGGTCCACACGTTCACTTTGAACGTGGACGGTGGTTCGGCCCTATGGCAGCGGTTCGATAAAGACTGGCGCGTGGTCATCTATGACGAAGGGCGACGCCTGCTCTCGGGCGCGCCCCTCAAGATCGTTGAGAAGGCGTCAGGCGGGGTCGTTGAGTCCGAACTGACGGGTGAGTCTGACATGACTTGGCTGAAGGACATGATCACCCTGCCGACGCCTTCCCGCGCTGCCGATAAGCAGGGCGCGGATGCGTACTGGAATAGGAAGGGTTCTGCGGGTGCCCTGATCCGTGACCTTGTGGACGTGAATGTTGGCCCCTCGGCACGGTCCGAGTATCGCCGCCCCCTTGTCATCGGTGACGTTGTGACTGGCCCTGACGGGTCGATCAACAGCCGTTTCAAACCCGTTTTGGACGAGGTTGAGACGTTGGCGGAAACTGCCGGCCTCACGGTGGACATTGTGCAGGATGACGTGTTGAAGAAGTCCGTCCTGACGGTCACTGAGGGCCGGGACTTCGCGCGCCGTATCCGCCTGACTCACGAGAACGGCGGCATCGAGTCCCACGAATTCACTCTTGAAGCCCCCACGGTCACGTCAGTGCTTGTGGCCGGTCAGGGCGAAGGCGCGGAGAGGACTCTGAAGCTCACTCACGGGAACGAGAATTCGTGGGGGTTCCGGTCGTTGCAGTTCCAAGACCGGCGAGACACAGACGATGAAGCCGAATTGGACGCTGCTGGTACCGACACGATCACGGAGGGCCAAGAGAAGGCGACCGTGAACCTGCAAGTCAACGACACCCCGCGCATTCGGTTCGGGCGTGACTTCTGGCTCGGGGACACGGTGACGGTGCAACTGTCCACGGGCGTTGTCATCACGGACACGGTTCAGATGGCTGAGCTGACGTGGGACGAGAACGGGCGGAAGGTGGCCCTTCAGGTTGGGCCTACGGCTGATGACGAAAACCAGCCTCGCCCCGTGAAGGAAATCAACAAGCTTTGGCGTGCCGTGCGTGCGCTACAAACACGATGAAGGGGTGCTAATGGCTGGGCCAACACCTGAGAGCAACCTGGCTCTCATTGAAGAGCTTCAGACGCTCGTTTCTGCAGACACATACGAAATGCCCGAGGGGCCGGAGTTCTCTTATCCCGCTGTCGGTCAGGCAGTGGATGACGAAATGTGGCAGTACATCACGCTCGCGCTCGGGAACGGTGTTCTCGCCCTTCCAGGTCATCCATATTGGCTGGAAGAGCCTGACAATGCGAACAACACCATGAAGCTGAAAGTGTCGCCGACTACGGGCAACGCTCAGGCTGTCCTGAGGGGCTTCTACCACCGCTTATTGCGGGACATGACTCTTAGTTTCCCCATGCCGACACAAACGACAACCTACTACGTGGTTTTGGAGCTTAACCCGCTCAAAGCGAAAAGCCCCGCAGGGCCAATTTCGGTCAAGGTGTATCCGAACGAGCTGAATACAGAGTCCGGACGTCAACATTTGATCTTGTGGACTGTTGTAAGAAAGCCGAATCAGCTCATGTCGGATGCTGTGGTTACACAGCGAAGGCCGAAGATCGCCCCCACGCTCGCAGTCGATAGCGAAGACCAGTTACCGCCGCTCGACACGGTGCTTTGGGGAACTATCGTGCTGATCGGCGGTTCTCAGCAGCCGCCTGAAATCGTTCGCGCTGGCGGCGGTGACGAGACCGGCACGCCTACGGTCTGGGTGAGGGTGACTGATCCTGAATGGTACGAACCGGGGGACACGGCCACTTACGAGTGGGTGGGACATGGATATCACCGTGCGCGGCGGCGGGTCGGGAACACCATGGAGTTCCGTGGGCGGATTCGCAAGGTAGATGGGACGAATTTCATCCCCGGTGGCGGCAG
Source organism: Brevibacterium sp. H602 (assembly GCF_051172395.1). NCBI lineage: Bacteria > Bacillati > Actinomycetota > Actinomycetes > Micrococcales > Brevibacteriaceae > Brevibacterium > Brevibacterium sp. H602. The sequence continues at coordinate 109,007 of NZ_JBPIZD010000012.1, forward strand.
TTCTCGCGGCTACCTGTTCTGGACTCTCTCTGAGGGGCCTGAGCAAGAACAGCGGTTCATCACAGCCACTTCAGGACTGTCTGGTCAGTCTTTGGCCGTGGTCACGGTCTACCGTGACGGGGAAGTTCGCGCATTGCCGCTTCTGTCTGAGGCGTCATGGATCAGCCTTGACGGCATCCGCGTCTCGATGAAGGAGTGACCAGGGTGTCAAGATTCTTGCGTGCGCTCGGGTCGGTCGTTTTCCTGACGGCTGGCCTTTTCTACGTTCTCGCACCCCCACGCACAACCACGTCATTCTTTGACACCCCATTCCCTGCTATGGCGTGGGGGTCAGTGTTTGTGTTCGGCGGGGCCGTGTCGCTGCTCGGCGTACTCACGCGATACGTCCACGTTGAACGGTTCGGAATCTTCTCAATCGTCGTGGCCGGGGCGTGCCTGTCCGTGGGGCAGGCGTTCGTCATGTTCGACGTTCCGATCACGTGGACACGCGGCGGTGGGCTGCTGGTCTATGTTGCTTTCACTCTGTTCTCGTTCGAACGCTGGTACAGGCTAGGGGCTGACGAGCAAGCGATTAACGCTGTCGTAGACGAGGGGTGAGCATGGATTCAGACATCATGAAGCTCATTATCGGTCTCGGCGGAATCGCGCTGTCTGGCGGCGTCGGAAAGCTTGTCTATGACTGGATTCATGGCCGGGTGATGAAGGAAGAATCCGCTGTCACTCAGTGGCAGGGTATCGCCCGGTCAAGACTGGACGAGATTCACAAATTGAAGGCGCGGCTCGCGTGGTTCGAAACGCATTATGCGCTGCTCTGGCTCGCTTATTCGCGCTTGCCCCCGCCTGACAAAGAGGCGTTCCCCTTCGCGCCGCCGCCCCCGCCCAATGAGGCGGACAACGGTAAAACCTGACCCGCTTCACGGCGGGTCTTTCCAATTCACGGCATCCCTTCGGGGGTGCCTTTTTTGATGCCCGAAAGGGGTAGATCATGGCACGAAACTACGATTTCGCGTTCAAGGAATCTTCCAACAGTTCCACACGCTCGCATTACGGTCACGGCTCGAAGCCGACCGGAATCACCATTCATCACTGGGGTTCGACGGGTCAGAAGTTCGAAAACGTGGTGGCATGGCTGAGAGGACCGAAGGGTGGCACCTCTAACCGGGGTTCGTCTGCTCACTACGTTGTTGAGGCTGGCCGGGTGAATCAGCTTGTGGGCGATTCTCGCGCCGCGTGGCACGCCGGTTCCACGGCGGGCAACGGTTCGACTATCGGCGTTGAGTGCCGTCCGGAAATGTCGGATGGGGACTGGGCTACTCTCGTGCAGCTCTGCGCTGACATTGAGGAAGAGCATGGTTCCATGAAGTACTACGGCCACAAGGACTGGAAGAGCACCGCGTGCCCCGGATCGTATTACGCACAGCTCGGGAAGCTCGTGAAGGACGTGAACGCGGAGCACGCCGCCCGGAAGAAGGGCGGAACGACCGCCCCGAAGCCTTCCAAGCCTTCTGAGCCGTCGAAGCCGAACCGCCCTGTGGGTGACGTTCCCGGCCCCGGCTATGACTTCCCGTGGCCGTCCGGCCATTACATCGGCCCGAAGTCCGGCCCGGACCGTTCGCATTCCGGGTTCTACAAGAACCGCAAGTGGTCCGGTCAGTATGACGAGGTGTGGCTTAAGCGGTTCGCCTCTCAGCTCGCGCTGCGCGGGTGGAGTGTCGGCAAGGGCAAGACCTACCTGTCCAAGTTCGGAAACGACGGTCGTTTCGGGGCTGAGTATGAGGCACTGATTCGCGCATTCCAGAAGTCGCAGGGTCTCGCAATTGACGGTCTCGGTGGCCGCGACACATGGGACGAAGCCTTCAAGAAGCCTGTGACCTGATGAAACCCACAGCGGCTCTTGTTGGGGTCGTGCTCGTGCTGGGACTGCCCATCTATTTCGTTGGGTGGGCGGTCCTGGTCCTCAGCTTCATTGACCTCTTCTGAAAGGACAACATGACCACTTCTACACAAGTGCAGCACCCTAATCGGGCGTCGGTGCGCACTTTCATTCAGACGCTCATTCCGGCCTTGGCTCTGCTGGTCGTTGCTGTACCGCCGTTCGTTGACATTGTGCTTGACGAGGTGGGCAAGGCTGGCGTGAACCTTCCTGAATGGCTCTATCTGGCCCTGACTGGCGCGTCGGTGGCTTGCGCCCTGGTCGCGGCGATTGTCGCCCGTGTCATGGCGATTCCGGGCGTTGAGAAGGTGCTTGAGCGCATCGGCATCGGCGCGGAGCCGAAGCGTGCACGACTGGAACGACTCGCCGCTGAAGAGACGGACGAGACGCCCGTTCCCGACGATTACGAACCGAAGCACTAAGGGGAGGGCGAATGGACTTCAGTTTCCTTCCAAGTGACGAAATCCGCGACATGATCAACTCGGCTGAAGGCGAGCTGGCGCGACGGCAAACACAGGATGCGTTCAACGCGGAACTTGCCGTGCTGCAGCAGAAGTATCGTGACGCGCTCGGCATTGAGCCGGTGGACTGGCAGGTCTGGGAAGAGCCGGACAACGCTCTTGATGCGCCGGGTTTAGATGACAAGGTGGAACACAACGAAAAGTTCTACCGTTCACTGAGGCCGTGCAATCTGGCTGTGCCGGGCGCGTCCGGTTATCGACAAGTGTCCCGTCAGGGTGTCCCTATCGTGTGGATCGAACCGACCGAAGAGCGGGACGGTTACGCGAAGGGCGAGAGGGCGATTCGCGGCGGTGTCACTTACGAATCGCTTTGCGACAAGAACATGAACGTGCCCACGCCTGATTCCCCGTTCTGGGAGCAGGTTGAAGAGTCTGACGAATGAGGAATGCCCCTCACTGCCTTGACTGGCGGTGAGGGGCGTTTTCGTCGTTCCGTGGGACGGGCAGAGGGACTGGAGCACCAAGTCACAGATTGGACACTTTTAATGTTGTACATTCCTTGGCGGGGTGAAAAGTTGTTCTTGTTGGATATGGTCATCGAATGAGTGTTGTTAGAGGATTCTGGTCGTATGCCCATGATGACGATATCGGTTCCAAGGGGCGAATATCGGACCTGGCGCGTGACCTCAAAGAAGAGTATGAACTGATAACGGGCGATGAGATTGAGTTGTTCTTGGATCGCGATTCGCTCGTGTGGGGGGACGCATGGCGTCAAACTATAGACCGATCGTTAAGCGCTGCGGCGTTTTTCATTCCAGTAATCACGCCCCGATTCTTCCAGCGCCCAGAGTGTCTACGCGAGTACAGACTTTTCACCTCGCAAGCAGAACAGCTTGGAGTGACAGCGCTGATCCTGCCCGTGCTCTGGGCTGACTTCCCGGCCCTATACGAAGATGCCGATGAAAGTAGACCCGAGACTGACGTATCAAAGTATCAATGGGTTGATTGGACCGCTCTTCGGCATGAATCCCGCACAGATCCGAACTACAGTAGGACTGTTGGAGAAATGGCAAAACGTATCCAGTCGGCAAACATTGAAGTTGACAGAATTGACTTTGCGCAGGTAGCCGAGCGTTCCGAACAGTCTAATCCCGAAGTCGAAGATGAACCGGGGCAGCTTGACAATTTGGCTGACATGGAAGCAGCGATCCCAGAATGGATCGATAAGATGGATTCTTTCGGCGAGCATCTGAAAAGCCTAGGAAGCAAGGCCGAGAAGGCCACGGCGGAGTTAAACGACCCAAGGACCGCGCCAACTACTTTCGCGGCTCGTCTCGCGAAGTTGAGGAAGTTCTCGGAATCGATCACGCAGACAGCTTCGGATATCGAAGGCACTGGAGAGGAGATATTCCAAGCTTTCTCGCCTGTCGACCGGGGCGTTCGGAGCATGATCTTGAGCGCGCCGGTCGAGGTTGAACGCGATCCTGAGTCGCGGGAGCAATACCAGGAATCGTTTGACCAATTGCTCATGCTGGATTCGACTTCTGCGGAATCCGAAGAGCAGATCAAGAGTTTCGAAAACAGCGTCCGACCACTGCAAACCCTATCGCGTGACATGAAAAAGCCGGTGACAGCGATAATGGCTGGGACCACCAAAGTTCTTGAGGCTATCGTCATTATCCATGAGTGGGCGAGCCTGATCCGAGAGTCACCCGTATATGACTCGTAGACCTGCGTGAGCTGGACTTGACCCAATGCAATGGCCCCGCGAACCTTTGAAAGCCGAGGTTCGCGGGGCCATTGCCTATGTCGCCCCCTTGAAGTGGGCCTCACGGCTATAGCTGACCTCTCTTATCCCTGGGCGTGTTCGAGCTGGGCTACCCTGCCCCGCGAAATTTCGAGCACCGCCGCAACATCGGAGACGCTGAGGTGCTTAGCGCGAAGTTCCCGCACGATTTCCCGATTCTTCGAACCGGCCTCGGCTTGGAGTTCGATCGCTCGGGCGGTCGCCTCTTTCGATTCTTTGATCTTCTGAGTGAGGTCGCCTAGCTCTGGGATGATGTGGATTTCTGCCTCAGAGTGATCCACGTCAGGTTCAACGGTGTCTAGGTAGTCGATCACCTGCTGTTTGGCGTTGGCGAGGATGCGAACCTGAGTGGCGTGGTCTTCGTCAATTTCGAGTTCCCATCCGCCCGACCACTGCCGGGCGGTGACGTTGATGGTGCTCATTTCTCGACCTCCTTGATTGCCTTGAGCGTGTTTCGCGTTACTGCCGGTGACAGTTCGCGGGTCTGGGTGATGACCACCGGGCGGCTGAGCTGCGGGTGTGACCACTTCTCATGGTCTCCTTTGCCCTCGCTGGGGGTGAATCCTGCCCGCTTCAGGAGCTTCACCATTTCGCTGTACTTCATCGGCTTTGTCGTAACTATAGTTTAGCCCCCCTATACAGTCAATGTCAAGGGGGGCTAAACACTTTCGTGTCAGAGGTTCCTGGACTGAAGCGCGGTGATCGCTCGGGCAACGGCTTTAGTGATCGAGGTGAACGATTCAGCGTTGCGCTCGCCGTCATGCAGCAGGACGCGCGCCTTGCAAATGTGCTCGACGGCGACACTGCCGATTGCGGTCTTATTGCCCTGTAGGGCGGTGCCTAGTGCGTCGTTTAGCTTTGCCCGGTCCTCGAAGCCCATGAAGCCAATGAGGGCGGTTGTGAGTGGTGCGCTGAGTTCGTGCATGGCGGTCCTCTCGGTTCTTCGCTGGGCCTGTGCCCTTGCGGGTGCCGGGGGCCATTCGCCCCCGGCTGCGGTTCGGGTGGGTTACGCGGCCATTGCCCGGATGATCGCCTCATAGTAAGAGAGGTGAACGTCAAGGGGCGTGTCCATGAAAGCGGCCTCAATTTTCGCGTCAAGGTCGTGCCGCTCGGTGATTGCGTCGCTGATCGTCGCGGCCACTAGGCGTTCTTCCTGGGTCTTTTCGGCGCGGGGCTTTTCGTCAATCACCTTGAGCGCAGCCAGAAGGACCGGTGTCGATTTGTTGGCGGTGTGGTCAACGAGTTTCTGATGTGCGGCTGAGCGGGTCATAGCTCTTCCTTTCGGTGTCGGCTGGGCCTCTTGCCCTTGCCTGTAGTCACAATTCTACACCCTACAGATAGGGTGCGCAAGCGGGTAAAGAAAAGACCGGGGGAGACCCGGCCAATCCCTCAGTCCCGCGCTTCATCCTCATAACGGATCGGCACCTGACCAGTGAGCCGCGCCGCGCTCGCGTGATAGAAAGACGGCGGGAAGCGGTCTGTCTCTTCATCCCATGCGTTCTTGTTCCACCTTGGTACGACGGCCTCACCATTCGCGCGATAATCGTCTGTCAGCTCGCGTGACAGTTCTTCAGCCTCATACAGTGCGCGCACCGTCCCGTCAGTCACAGGCGTTTTGCCTGATTCCTGCCGTCGCGCATTCCGTGAGTCCATGCCGACAAGGCGGGTGAAGTGATTCAGCGTCAACCCGATAGCGGTCAGGCGTGCCCTGAGTTCTCCGGCGTGCATACTCTTTTCCTTTGCTACGTATGGCACCGGGGATCGCCCCGGCGCGTGATCTGAATGACGTTCGTACTTACCCCAATCCCAGCACGTTTGGCACTCGATCATTGACGCACCTCCTTGATCCGACCAAGCGTCATCACGGCCTCATTGGTCTGCGACACCGCGCGCGACAAGGCCAATATCTGCCGCGAAATATGCTGAATGCGCGGCTCGGGGGAGTCGGGTGTAGTGGCTCCGGTCGAGCGCTCGTATGCCTTATAGAGTACGTCGGCGTAGTCGAGTTCAATCGCAGCTTCCTCGCCGTCAGCCCCGCTGATCCCCACGGCGAAAGTGCGCGCTCGTGCAAGTGCAGTGTGGACGGCTGCTGTTGCGTCGCGGTCGATCTTCGGGGCCGCGATAGCCGCGTCCACGGCGTCCACAATCGCGGCGGCGTGGTCCTCTGCGTTCATGTCGTGCCCTCTCGTTAGGCCCGGGGCCGAAGCCCCCGGTGCGGTTGGTTACGCTAGCTCGCTTCTTCGATCACCCCGGCAATCTCGATAACTCGAATCGCGTTCCCGCCCTTTCGCCATGGCGCTCCACTCTTCAGCGAAATGACTTCCCTTATGCCGCTGTCCCCGCCGCGCTCAAGGAAGGGCCGCAGGAGGTAGCGCGCGCCGCGCTTGCCGATCAGGTGAGTCTCAGTGTTCTCGGCCCCGTCCGCGTAGGTGAAGGTGAGGCGTTCAACGTCGAACGTGGTTCCGCGAAGCTCTACTGTGCCGTCTTGCGTGGTGGTGAGTTCGGGAATGGTGTGCATGGTGGTCCTTTCGGTTCGTAGCTGGGCCTCTCGCCCGTGCTGCTGAAATCAACAGTACACCCTATGGATAGGGTGCGCAAAAATTGGTCTTGTGCGCACGAGTCACAGGCTCATAATAGAACGCATGAACGAATATGTAGACTATCGCGGAACGTGGCGCGAATGGCAGAAGATACTCAATGACCAAGGCGCGCGGCGAGGCGCTGAGGATAGAGACCCGATGGCCGTCCGTGCTCGCGTTGAGTGGGAGAGGGACGGCCCCGAATGGATGGACGGTGAAGCGGTGCGCATTGATCGGCGCGACGGCGCGATATTCGTCCGCCTTCATGACGGCAGGTGCTCGACTCTTGGCGCGTGGTTAACCCCTGATGACCTGTGGTGGGAGGGGAAGAGTGGGATTGCTTGTCAAAAATCTGTCAAAAAAGATGCAACCCCGAAGCTGTGAGCTTCGGGGTTGCGGGGTATCGTGCCTGGTCAGGCTGGGTGGGCCCCGTGGGGATCGAACCCACGACCCGCGGATTAAAAGTCCGCTGCTCTACCAACTGAGCTAGAGGCCCCGCCCCATCACAAGTGCAGGACACAGGCCTGCTGACGCATGATGGAGACGAACCAATAGTAGAGCTTCGCGCCCGAATTACTCAAACCAGGGCCCGCCGTCGAGAGGGGTCCGTCGACTCCCTCCCGACGAAGCCCCGCGGCTCACTTCTCCAGTCCGCGCTGATCCTCAGCAGTGTACGTACGAGGCAGGCCGTCCGGAACCTCAAGCTCCTCGGGATCCGTGGGCTCGATGACGGAGGATTCGAGGGTCTTGTTCTTCTTGACCTTCCCGAGCAGAGCCGACACGTGCTTGAGGTTCGACAGCAGCTTGTGATCCTTCTTCGGCGCAACGTACTCGGGGTCGGTCTCGATGGGGAAGACCGTCGGCGCAGCACCGAAGGCCTCCTTCGATTCCCCAGCGACCTTCCGTGCCATCTGCGCATTCACCACGGCACCGATGACAGCGCCGACGCCGAAGGGCAGCAGCCGACCGACCAGCGATCCGCCGGCACGGGCGGCGAACTTGCGGATGAATGTCTTACGCAGCTTGCGCACGAGCAGATCGACCAGCGGGGCCGGCAGCTGCTTGGTCACGGTGGCGCCCCAGCTGCCGAACATCGACTCCACGCCGCCGTTCTGCTTGCCGAACTTCTGGATGAGGTTCTTCCCGTCCTTGCCCAGCATGAGGCCGAGGACCAGGGCGTTCGCCCGCTTGGCGTCGGCCACCGGCAGTCCGTGGATCTCTGCGATGGCCTGCGCGAACAGTGCAGTGCCTTCCAGGAAGCCCGCGGTCTCGACGCTGGCGACTCCCAGCGCGGCCGTCGTGCCCAACCCCGGAACGGCGGCGGTCGCACCGACGGCGGCACCGCCCGAGGTCGTCAGCGCCAGGTAATGCCGGCGAATGATCGTGATGAGCTCTTCGGGGGTCGCGTCGGGGTGCCGGCGGCGCAGACTGCGCACATAGGCCAGCGCGACGGGGCGCTGCACGGACAGCAGGCGCGACAACATCGACTGGGCGCGGGGATTGAGGGTTCCGTCGTCATTGACTGCTAACTTCGCAGCCTTGTCGAGACCCTTCTTCGCCACTGATGATTTTGCCACGAGAGTTCCTCCTCGTTTTGGTCACTCGCGACTGCCGGTCGCAGCCACGAATCAGATCCAAGTTTAATAGCGTCCGTTGTGAGTCCCGGGAGCGGAACCTGACCGTGCGGCGAAAGCCCGAATGTGCTCCACGTCCTAGTCCGCGCACCCTGACAGGGACTAAACTGCCCTGACCATGTCACAGCGCGCATTCCACCGTCCCGTTCCCCTGGCCGACCTCGACTCCGTCGGTGCCGTCGACGATCCCGTCGCCCGTTCGGAGACCTCGCACGCCACCGCGGCACTGCTGCTCGGCGATTCAGAAGGCAATCGCGACGAGGCTGCCACCAGGCGTTTTGTCGAACTCGCCGATGACATCGGCTTCGAGATCATCGCCGAGATGTGGTCCGCCGCTCCCGCCGTCTCCGCACCCGGCGCACTGTGGCGCCTCTACGCCCTGCGCCAATGGATCAAGTCCGCACCGTGTGAACTCTCTGAGATGTTCTCCGACGGCCAACGCCGCGTCACCGAAGGCATCGGCTACGACGAGATCCTCGCCGGCGTCGAACTGCCAGCCGGACCCGACGAAGTGGCCCACGCCATCGACGAGATCCTCGTCGGCGCCTTCCGCGGTGACGTCGTCATCGCGCTGCTGCGCGCCTCCGCCTTCGTCGGCATCTGCGCGGCAGGCACCGACGACCATGACACCGCCGTCCGCCTGCGCCAACTCTCCCAAGACCTGTCCGACGCCGCGGTCGCCCATCGCCGAGGCGGCCTCGACTGATCCTCGGCCCGCCGGCAATCCCCTCGCCGAGGCGGCCCCTCCCGACCGAATGAGCGCGGTCCCCGTCGGGACCGGTTATTCCCACCCGACCACGTCATCGACTGTGAGATTCTCAACGGACGAAGGACCGCCTCAGCGGTGGATTCATGAGCATGAACGAGTATCGTAGGGGGTGGCCTTCGGGCCACCGGACGCTGGATCGCTGAAGCCCCGGGCTCCAAATTCAGCCGCTTCGAGCGGCCTTCCGCCGAGAGGCGCTCTCGGTTCAGCGTCCGGCACATATCATTGAGGCATCATGCATATTCGTCCGGCTTGTCCGGGCCCCGGGCAGGAGGAGAGCATGCGGCTCAAGCGGGTACCGCAGGACAAGGTGTTCTATGAGCGGTTGTCCGATCTTGTCTCTCAGATGCGCCAGTGCAACCTGGTGCTCGCCGAACTCTCCGGAATCGAAATCAGCGAACGACGCGACGTCGCCGACCGCCTCCGCGAGATCGGGGACAGGGCCGATGAGGACATGGGCGCGATGCTCCGAGCACTGCGCGAGAACTACATCACCCCGTTCGACCGCAACGACCTGTACCTGCTCAGCCACCATATGCGCGATATCTGCCACCGGCTGCACGGAGTCGGTTACGTTCTCGCCTCCGGAGCCTTCGACCCGCTGCCCTCCGGCGTTCCCGAGACCCTGGCCGTGCTGTCGAATCAGACCGACCACACCTCGCGCATGATCACCCGGCTGCCGGGCAAGCTCGATCAGTGGGACTACGTCGACGCGATCAACCGGCTGACCTACCAGGTCGAGAGCCTGCAGTGGCGGATGTCGGACGCGGTGCCGAACTCTAAACGGGGACTGACCTATATGGCTGCCGTGTCCCAACTCGGGCAGGCCTTCGTCCGGGCCGCCCACGGGTTCACCGAACTCGGCAAGGTCGTCGCAGCCATCGCGATCAAGGAGTCGTAGTCCGTGGAGCTGCTCTTGGCGGCAGTCGTCATCGCCGCGGTGATCTTCGCCGGCTCGAACGGATTCCACGACGCCGCCCTGACCGTCGGCAACGCGGTCGTCGGACGGGCGATGCGTCCGGGCTGGGCGCTCAGCCTGGCCGTCATCTTCAACTTCATCGGCGCGCTCCTCGGTGAGGGAATCGCGATCGTCGTGGCCAACCAGATCGTGCTCTTCTCCGGTTCGGCCGACCTCATCCTCACCAGCCTCATCGTCGCTTTCGTGGCGGCGACGGCGTGGAGCCTGTTCACCTACTATCTGGCCCTGCCGGTGTCGTCGACCCACTGTCTCATCGGCGGTCTGCTCGGCGCGGGAATCGTCTTCGGCTTCTCCGTCAATGCCGAGCACGCAATGAACAACGTCGTGTGGCCGCTGGTGCTCTCACCCATCCTCGGCTTCATTCTGGCGTGGGTGCTCACACTCATCCTGTCGAAGTCACTGGCGTCCACCCCGCCGAAACCGCTGTTCCGGGGCGCACGCATGGTCGATTCCGTTCTCACTGCGTCTCTGTCGCTCGTCCACGGGGTCCAGGACGCTCAGAAAGTCGCGGCCCTGGTCATGGTCGGGATCCTCGCCGTCGAGGCGACGCCGCACGATGGTCTGTCCATCGTCGAGATCTCCTGGCCGGTGCGCCTCCTCATCGCCGCGGCTCTGGCTCTGGGCACCGGACTGAGCGGGTGGCGAGTGGTCCAGACGCTGTCCGTGCGGATGGTCCGCCTCGACCCCCTCAAATCCTCCATCGCCGATGGCGCGGCCACGATCCTCATGTACACCGCAGCACTGATCATGAGGGTTCCGGTGTCGCTGACCTTCGTTCTCGGCTCGTCGATCCTCGGCACCCAGTACGCCGGGCGCAAGGGACATGCCAGGGCGAGATACTTCCTGCCGATGTTCGGAGTCTGGCTCCTGACGATCCCCGCCGCAGCACTCCTTGCGGTGGTGCTCGGCTGGATCGTCAAGACCTCCGTCGGACTCTGACGAATCAGCCCCGAGGCTTCCGCCCGAAGACGAAGCCGGTGGTGATCATGGCCGCGGCGAGGACGAAGTGCAGCCAGTTGTCGGCGGTGTTGAGTCCGACGAAGTTGCCCATCGACTCCATCGGAATCACCATTCCGTAGATCCACAGCACCGCGTAGATGATTCCGCCGACGATGAGGTAGTTCTTCGCCAGTGCACGCGAGCGGAGTCCGAGCATCCCGACGACTCCGAAGAGCAGGTGGACGATGTTGTGGAGCACCGTGACCTGGAAGAGGCCGAGCAGCGCCGCGTCGGTGTGATGTCCGGCGAAGCTGATCGAGCCGAGATTCGCGGTGATGCCCGGGACGAATCCGAGGATGCCCACGAGCAGGAACACGGCACCGAAGAGCCCGGAGACCATCTGCACCTGCGAGCGGGTGCTGCGTGAGGCGGTGGGCGACTGTGACGACATCGAGATATTCATGATGATCCTTTCCCAAAGGTGGCTGATACCGATGGTTCGGAGCAGATGCCGATTCGGATGGCCGATGGGCGAAGTTTTTCGGCAGCGCCTTCCTGAACGGTCCCCTCGGTGTCCGTGACGTCTCCTGTGGGTGGATCCACCTGGACAACGGCATAGATATCGCGGCGGATCCACCCACAGGATCAGCCGGCGAACGGACCGTACGTAGCCAACAGGTTGCCCTTGCTGGTGCGCTGCACGTCTTTGAGCGCCAGCCTCGTCGTCGTTCCGCCCTCGAAGAGGGACCGACCGCTGCCGGCGACGACCGGGTGGATTGCCACCGTCAGTTCGTCGACGAGGTTCGCTTCGACGAGCTGACGGACGATCGACATCGAACCCTCGATGGCGATCTTGCCGCCTTCGCCGGCTTTGAGATCGCGGACGAAGTCAACGAGGTCGCACCGGATGAGTGTCGAGTTCTCCCACTTGAGGTCAGGCTGCGACAGCGTCGTCGAGGCGATGTGCTTGGGAGTCGAGTTGATGAAGTTCGCGAACGGTGCGTCCTCGCCTTCCGTGTGGTTCGGCCAGTGGTTCTCCCACTCCTGGTAGGTGACCCGGCCGAGGATGCAGTCGTCGACTCCTCCGATGGCCGTGGTCATCCATTCGCCCGTCTCCTGGTCGAAGGAGTCGAATTGGAAGTTGAACGGATCGGATGCGATCCCGTCGAGTGACTGGAACAGTGCGGCGATGACTGTGCGTGGCATGGCGATCTCCTCATTGAGTGTCGGGCGGGGTTTGAGCTTCATGCGGACTACTGCGCTCTATGTGGGCTCATGTGTTTCGTGCGGGCCGTGATTCCCGATATCCGTTTAAGTTCAGAAATTGAACTGTGGTTTCAATAGTGAACTCACATTGCTATGCTGTCAAGCATGAAATCGTACGGACAGTTCTGCGGTCTTGCTCGGGCAGCCGAGGTGCTGGGGGAGCGATGGTCGCTCATCATCCTCCGCGATCTCCTCGTCGGTCCCAAGCGATTCAACGAGCTTCGGCAGGGAAACCCCGGAATTCCCTCGAACCTCCTGACCACGCGATTGCGCGAACTCGAAGCAGCAGGAATTCTCGAGCGCAGCATCGACGGGCGCAGTGTGGTCTACTGCCTCAGCGACTACGGTTCGGAACTTGGTCCGGTGCTCATCGAACTCGGTCGCTGGGGATCACGGCGCATGCTTGAGGCACGTGAGGGTGAGATTCCGACCGACAGTTCCTTGGCCGCCGCGTTGCTCACCTCTCGCACCGAGGCGAAGGTGCGGGCTTTCAAGGTGGAAGTGACGGCCGGCCCGGCGGTCGCTCATGCTGAAGTGGACGAGTCGGGCGTGAACGTGGCCGAAGGCGCCGATCCGACCGCGCAGCTGTTCATCAGCGGCCCGGGTCTGCGGGGCCTCCTTGCTGATGGTGATGCGGAGACGGCCGTGGCTGCCGGGACGGTATCCGTCGACGGGAACGAGTCGCTGCTGACTGAGTTCGTTCGCGCCTTCCGCGCACCTCTCGACGACAATAACGGCAACGCGGCACGAGAGAAATAGGCACCGATGGCTCCTGCGGTGAGAGGACCGCGGGGCGGATCGTCCGGGAGGGTGCATTCTCTGGTCGATCCGCGGGGATTGTGGAGCTCAGAACGCCGCGGATCGACCAAACAATGACATGTCACGGACGAATCCCGCCGGCGCCTGCCGGATCGCGCACCGGATCGCCCCAACGCAAAGTGGTCGTTCTGGTCACGTTCCGCTGAGCAGAGCGTGACCAAAACGACCACTGAGTGACGCGCATTGCTGCGGCGACAGGCATTGTCGCAGAGGCGCGCATGGGACCTCGTCACGACGATGCGCTTCGGCTCCCGCCGAGACGAGACGGAGACTGAACCCACCCCGCCGCGACGAGCCCTCAGATCATCCGAAGCGACCGGAGATGTAGTTCTCGGTCTCTTCCTTGTCCGGGTTCGAGAAGATCGTCGAGGTCTCGTTGAACTCGATGAGCTTTCCGGGCTTGCCGGTGCCGGCGATGTTGAAGAACGCGGTCTTGTCCGACACACGAGCCGCCTGCTGCATGTTGTGCGTGACGATGACGACCGTGTACTTGTCCTTGAGGTCGTTGATGAGGTCCTCGATCGCCAGGGTCGAGATCGGGTCGAGAGCCGAGCACGGTTCGTCCATGAGCAGGACCTCGGGTTCGACGGCGATCGCGCGGGCGATGCACAGACGCTGCTGCTGACCGCCGGAGAGACCCGAGCCGGGCAGGTTGAGGCGATCCTTGACCTCGTTCCACAGGTTCGCGCCGCGCAGGGCACGTTCGGTGAGATCATCGGCTTCGGTCTTCGACATGCGCTTGTTGTTCAGGCGCACACCGGCAAGCACGTTCTCCTTGATGCTCATCGTCGGGAACGGGTTCGCCCGCTGGAAGACCATGCCCACCTCGCGGCGGACGTTGACCGGGTCGACGCCGGCGCCGTAGATGTCATTGCCGTCCATGAGGACCTCACCGGAGACGCTGGCGCCGGGGATGACCTCGTGCATGCGGTTGAGCGTGCGCAGCACCGTGGACTTGCCGCAGCCGGAGGGGCCGATGAAGGCGGTGACGGAGCGCGGCTTGATCTGCATCTGCACTCCGTCGACGGCGCGGAAGTCGCCGTAGAAGATGTCGAGATCCTTGATGTCGATCTGCTTGGACATTGTGTTTCCTATCCGTGGAAATGGTTGAGTCTGGAGGTCTGTGGGCAGTCGCCGGTCAGCGTCCGGCCTTCGGTGCGAGCACCTTTGCGATGATGCGGGCGAGCAGGTTGAGCACCATGACGAGGGCGACGAGCACGAGCGCTGCGGCCCATGCGCGTTCCGAGCTGGCCAGGGCGGCGGCTCCCGGCGAGACCGGGCGCAGCTGCGAGTCGTAGATGAACGTCGGCAACGTCGACATCCAGCCGGAGAAGAGGTTCCAGTTAAGCGTCTTGGCGAATCCGGCGGTGACCATGATGGGTGCGGTCTCACCGATGACGCGGGCGATGGCGATGGTGACACCGGAGAGGATTCCCGACACCGAGGTGGGCAGAACGATCTTGACGATCGTCTTCCACTTCGGCACGCCCAGAGCGTAGGAAGCCTCGCGCAGGTCCATCGGCACCAGTCGGAGGATCTCCTCCGTATTGCGCACGACGATCGGAATCATCAGCACCGACAGTGCCACGGCTGCGGTGAAACCGGTTTTGGCGATTCCCGCAGAACCGGGCATGAGCACATTCGCGATCGTGGAGAACAGAGCGAAGGCGAAGAGACCGGCGACGATCGAGGGGATACCGGTCATCACGTCGACGAGGAAGGTGATCGCCTTGCCCAGGCGGTTCTTGTTCGAGTACTCGACGAGGTAGATGGCGGTGAGGACGCCGATCGGAATCGAGATCACGCAGGCGGCGAGCGTGATGAGCACGGTGCCGACGATGGCGTGGTAGAAGCCGCCGGCCAGAGTGGCCTCGCCGGCGACGTACTGCTGATCGAGGACGCCCTTCATGCCGAGCATGGTGCGGGTGAGCAGGTCGCCGCTGATGGCGGCCCCGCCCTTGGACACGGTCAGCCACAGCAGCGAAATGAGGGGAACGCATGCGAGGACGAACGTCGAGGTGACGATGGTGGTCGCGATACGGTCGACGGCCTTGCGGCGGCCTTCGTAGGACGCGGAGACCGCGAAGACGGCGATCGCGTTGATGAGGCCTGTAAGGACGGCCACGACGGGGATGTTGAAGCCGCCGAAGGCGATGAAGCTGATGACGATCGCCACGATGATCGAGGCGACGGCGACGATCCACGGGGTGGCCTTCGGGAGCTGTTTGGAGGTGAGCTTCGCCGGTTTCGACACGGCCGCCTCGGTGGTGGTGTTCGTGGTGCTCATGGTTCTCAACTTCCCTTCACCGAGGTGCGAGCGACAATGGCGCGGGCTCCCATGTTCACCAGCAGGGTGATGACGAAGAGCACGAGGCCGACGGTGATGAGCTCGGACAGGCGCAGCCCCGCGGCCTCGGGGAAGTTCTGCGCGATCTCGGACGCGATGGTCTGGTTGCCGCTGACCACGAGCGAGGCGGTGAGGACGCCGGGCGAGAGAATCATGGCCACGGCCATGGTCTCACCGAGGGCGCGGCCGAGGCCGAGCATCGTGGCCGAGACGATCCCGGACTTGCCGAAGGGCAGCACAGCCATGCGGATCATCTCCCAGCGGGTGGCGCCGAGCGCCAGTGCCGCCTCTTCCTGCAGACGCGGGGTCTGGAGGAAGATCTCGCGAGTCAGGGAGGTGATGATCGGCAGGATCATGATCGAGAGCACGAGCGAAGCGGTGAGGAGGGTGCGGCCCGTCTGCGACACGGAACCGTCCGCGGCCGGTGCGAAGATCGGAATCCAGCCGAACCACTTCGACAGCCACAGGTAGAAGCCGGTGAGGTTGCCGGCCAGCGCGATGCCCCATAGACCGTAGACGACCGAGGGGATGGCCGCGAGCAGGTCGATGACATACCCGAGGACCGGAGCGAGCTTGCGCGGGGCCATGTGCGTGGTGAACAGCGCGATGCCCAGCGAGAAGGGAGTCGCGACGATCAGCGCGATGGCCGCGGAGATGAGCGTGCCGATGACCAGCGGCCAGACGTAGGAGAAGAAGCCCTTGCCGCCGGTGATCTGGGAGGGATCGCTGATCTGCGCCGTGATGGTGTCCTTCGACTGTGCCAGAAGGAACAGTGCGACTCCGGCGAGGATCACGAGGATCAGGATGCCGGCGATGAGCGTGGCGGCGGAGAAGATGCGGTCGCCGGGCCGGACGACGGCCTTCGGCTGCCGAGCTGCCGGGGTCTGCGGCGGCTTCTGCCCGGACTCGGGCGTGGAGCCCGGCCCTGTGGGGCCCGACTCAGTGGTCTCTGTGCTGATCGGCACAAGTACTCCTCATGTGACTTGTGGTGGAACCAGGGTGGTTCCACAGGCGCGGAAAAGCGGCGCAGGGCTTCTGCGCCGCTCCCGACTGGCTATTTCTCCAGGTCAGAGACTGAAATCAGCCTGCAACCTTGATCGAGTCGATGACTTCTTCGATCTGCTTGCGCAGGTCGTCTGACAGAGGTGCGGATCCGGCGGAATCGGCAGCGGACTTCTGTCCCTCTTCCGAGACCACGAACTTCTCCCAGGCCTTGACCATGTCCACGGTCTCCTGGTCCTCGTAGGACGAGCAGACGAGGTGGTAGGACACGAGCACGATCGGGTAGGCGCCGGACTCGGTGGTGTCGCGGGCCAGGTCGAAGGCGAGGTCGCCTTCGCTGCGGCCTTCGACCTTCTCGGAGGCGTCGACGACCTTCGAAGCGGCCTCGGGGGAGAGCTCGACGAACTCGTCACCGACCTTGACCTTGGCGGTGGAGAGTTCACCGACGGCCGAAGCATCCGCGTAGCCGATAGCTCCGTCGGTGTCGGAGACGGTCTGGATGATTCCGTCGGTGCCCTGCGCAGCCTCGCCGCCGTACTCCTTCGGGAAGTTGCCGTCGACCTCGGCGTCCCAGTCCTTCTCGGCGGTGGCCTTGAGGTACTCGGCGAAGTTCTCGGTGGTGCCCGAGTCATCGGCGCGGTGAACGGCGGTGATCTTGAGGTCCGGGAGGTCGGCGTCCGGGTTGTCGGCCTTGATGGCCTCGTCGTTCCAGTTGGTGATGTCGCCCTTGAAGATCTTCGCGATCGTTGCGGGGGAGAGGTTGAGCTCGTCAACGCCCTCGACGTTGAAGGTCACGGCGATGGGGGAGATGTAGACGGGGAACTCGTAGGCTCCGTCGGCGCCGCAGGCTTCCTCTCCGGACTTGACCTCTTCATCGTCGAGGTGGGCATCGGAACCGGCGAACTGAGCGTTGCCGGCGAGGAACTGCTCACGGCCGGCACCCGATCCGTCGGGGGAGTAGTTGACGGTCACACCGGAGTTCTGCGAGGTGAAGTCCGCTGTCCAGGCATCCATAGCTGCCTTCTGCGAGGAGGCGCCGATGCCGGTCAGGGTGCCCTGCAGGTCACTGCTGCCGCCGGAGGCCTCTTCACCGGTGGCGGACTGGCCGCCGCAAGCCGAGAGGGTGATGGCGCCGACCGCGAGGATCGCAGCGGAGGGGGCGAGATGCTTCATCTTCACGAAGATGCCTTTCATGTTTGTGGACACAGCTCGAGAGTTCTCGATTGCTCGTCATCCACGCTAAGGATCACGCGTGAAGTGCAAGGAGTTGGAACGTGAATGGAAGGTGAATGAGCGGCGAAGGGTTGGAACCGCTGTGAGTGCTCGATCACAGACTTCGCCGGTTTCATGAAAGGATCATTGTCGGGACCGGCATACTCCCGCCGAGGCGGCCCGCCCAGTACGCGTCCAAGTCCGCCGAGGCGGGCCGCCCAGTAAGCATGCTCGACCTTGAGAATCGGCTCGCTGGCGGGTCGTGCGCCTCGGTCAGCTGTCGATGGGGCGGACGCGTTCGACCTCGACGATGCGCGGCACCGGACCGGGGCGCACATAGGCGATGAGGACCTCACCGGGCTTGAGATACGGATCGTCCTTCGGCAGCTTCGCCTCCACACGTTTCGGGGCATGGGCGGCATAGACGGAGAAGATCGTCGGCAGCACCGGCCGGTGCGTGCAGTAGATGACGGGTTTGCCCTTCGCCAGCAGCTTCTCGATATAGCGGGCGGTCTTCTCCGGATTCGCAGCGGTGGCCTTCTCACTGAGCGTCGACACCTTCTTGATCGACTTGCCCGTCGCCGCCGACAGCGGAGTCAGCGTCGCCATGCAGCGCTTCCACGGACTCGAGACGAGCTTGCGGACGCCCCAGGCTCCCAGCAGCCCGGTCAGTGCCATGGCCTGTCGGGTGCCGAGTTTGAGCAGGGGCCGCACATGCTCGGTTTCGTACCACTTCGCACGTGGGAACGCCTTCCCGTGGCGGACGAGGATGAGCGGCCACGCCCGCAGCGCGTCCGTCTCAGCGAACTTCTCCAGCGCGTCGAGCTGTTCCCGGTCCGCGAACGATGTCAGCTTCGACCGGGCCTTGTCGACAGGGAACCAGCCGGCGGTGTCGACCTCTCGCTTGTTCACCGGGGCGAAGTCCGCCTCGTCCTTGACCTCGGCCGACCAGTAGAAGACCTTCTTCAGCGTGTTCTTGCCGACCGTGTACTCGGCCGACGGCAGGGGGATGCCGAGGTGGATGTCGAACCCCGTCTCCTCCTTGACCTCGCGGATCGCGGCCTCCGGCAGCGTCTCACCCGGGTCGACCTTGCCCTTGGGCCACGACCAGTCGTTGTACTTCGGACGGTGGATGAGCACCACCTCGAGGCCTTTCGGACCGTGCCGCCAGCAGACAGCCCCGGCGGCCAGGACATCGGCGGTGACGCGCGATGACGCCTGCGCCGAAGAGACCTCGGACGGGCTCACGCCTCATCCCCGATTCGCCGACGATTCCGGTGCCGACGGATGAGCTCCGTCTGATAGTCGGCGAGGATGCTGCCCTCGTCATCGTGGGTCCGCCGCGTCCATCTGCCGTTACCGGCCAGATCGAACGCCGAGGTGGTCGGGGAGAAGGCGAGATCGAAGAGTTCGATGATCTCCGCCCGGTGCCCGTCATCGACGATCTGCACGAGCGCTTCGACCCGGCGGTCGAGGTTGCGGTGCATCATATCGGCCGAACCGATGTAGACGATCGGGTCGCCGTTGTTGCCGAAGACGAAGGCGCGGGAGTGTTCGAGGAAGCGTCCGAGCACAGAACGCACGGTGATGTTCTCGCTCAGTCCCTCGATGCCCGGGCGCAGGGCGCAGATCCCGCGGACGAAGACTTCGACGCTGACCCCGGCCTGGGATGCCCTGTAGAGGGCATCGATGATGGCTTCGTCGACGATCGAGTTGACCTTGATCCGCACCTGCCCCTGTCCGCCGGACTGCGCGATCGCGATCTCGGAGTCGATGAGGTCGATGAGTCCGGTGCGCACAGTACTGGGGGCGACGAGGAACCGTGAGTATTCGGACTTCGGCGCATAGCCGGAGAGCTGGTTGAACAGCTTCGTCAGATCATCGGCGACGGCCCGATCACGGGTGAGCAGTCCGAAGTCCTCATAGCCGCGGGCGGTCTTCGGGTGGTAGTTGCCGGTGCCGACATGGCAGTACCGGGCCAGCCCGTCGGCCTCCTGACGGACGACGAGGGAGAGCTTCGCATGGGTCTTGAGCCCGACGATTCCGTAGACGACGTGGACGCCGGCGCGCTCGAGCTTGCGGGCCCAGGTGATGTTGGCCTCCTCGTCGAACCGGGCCTTGATCTCGACGACGGCGAGCACCTGGATGCCGGCCTGTGCGGCATCGACGAGGGCGTCGATGATCGGCGAATCCCCGGAGGTGCGGTAGAGCGTCTGCTTGATCGCGAGCACGTTCTTGTCCGACGCCGCCTGTTCGAGGAAGGCCTGCACGCTCGTGGAGAACGAATCGTAGGGGTGGTGCAGGAGGATGTCCCGGCTGGCCACCGCGTCGAAGACATCGACTTGGTCGCTGGACTCCCGCAGCGACAGGTCCTTGTTCATCTGCGGGACCATCTTCGGATAGTGCAGATCATCGCGCGGCACATCGGCGATATCGGACATGCCGGACAGGTCCAGCGGGCTGGGCAGGTGGTAGATCTCGGAGTCGTGGATGCCCAGTTCGTCCTTGAGCATCTCAAGGACGCGGGGGTGGATGTTCTCCGTGATCTCCATCCGCACGGCCGGACCGAAACGCCGGCGCAGCAGCTCCTTCTCCAGAGCCTTGAGCAGGTTCTCCGCATCGTCCTCTTCGACCTCGAGGTCCTCATTGCGGGTCACGCGGAAGGTCGAATGGTGCACGATCTCCATACCGTCGAAGAGGGTGCCGAGGTGTTCGGCGATGATGTCCTCGAGGGCGACGAAGCGGGCCGGGACGTCGCGTCCGGCGGGTCGGTCGGTCGCCTCGGCGACATTGAAGAACCGGGGCAGGCGCGGGGGAACCTTGACGCGGGCGAAGAATTCCTTGCCCGTCTCCGGCGACCGCAGGAGCACGCCGAGGTTGAGCGAGAGACCCGAGATATACGGGAACGGGTGCGCCGGATCGACGGCCAGCGGGGTGAGGACGGGATAGACGTGGCCGAAGAAGAATTCGTCGACGCGGTGGCGCTCATCCTCGGTGAGGTCCTCGACCTGGACCTTCGTGATCGATTCCGCGTCGAGGCGGGGACCGATATCGTCCTTGAGCAGGGCGGCATGCCGGCTCATCAGCTCGAATGCGCGCACCCCGATATCGTGCATGACCTGCGCGGGCATGCGGCCGGTGACGCTGGGAACGGCGAGACCGGTGTTGATACGGCGTTTGAGGCCGGCGACGCGGACCATGAAGAACTCGTCGAGGTTGGTCGCGAAGATCGAGAGGAACCGGACGCGTTCGAGCAGCGGGATCTCCGGATCCGAGGCGAGGTCGAGGACGCGTTCGTTGAAGGCCAGCCAGCTGAGTTCGCGATCGAGGAAGCGATCTGCCGGATCGGGCAGTCCCAGTTCCTTACCCGAAGCTGCGATGTCGTACAACGCTCTACTCCTTCTCGTCCGTCGATGCCGTGCTCGCAGATCCAGTGCCGGCGATCTCCGCGGAGGCCGGTGCATAGGCCACGTGCGCGACCGCGACATGGAAACCCAGTCGCTCGTACAAGCCTAGCGCCGGGGCGTTGTCCGATTCGACGTAGAGTTCGATCGTCTCGGCACCGTTGGCCACCATCCGCCGCATTCCCTCGACCGTCAGCGCCTTGCCCACGCCCTTGGCATGGATGCGCGGATCGACGCCGACGACATAGACCTCGCCGAGGCGACCCTCATCACCCGTGTCCGTGATCTTCGTCTGGTGGAATCCGATGACCTCGCCATCGCGGGCGGCGATGATGAAGGTGTTCGGATCGAAGTCCGCGGCGGTGACGACGGCATCGATATCGGCGCGGGTCTGGCCGCCCTGTTCCGGATGCCAGTCGAATGCGGCGTTGTTCACGGCCAGCCAGCCGTCCTCGTCGCCGGGAACGAAGGAGCGGATCTCGACCCCGTCAGGACTCTGCGGCTCGGGGAGGCCGTCGAGGCTCAGCCCGGTGTCGGTGCGCATCTGGTAGAGCACACGGTCGCGGCCGAGCCCGTGCTTCTGCGCGAGGTGGGCCGCGGCTGGGTGGTCGCCGTGCGACCAACACCAGGCGTCGGGCTCTTCGTCGAGGATCGTTCTCAGCAGCTGTTCGCCGAGGCCCTGACCACGATGGTCGGGGGCGATGAGGAACTCTGCGGCGTGACGGTCGCCCTGCAGGGCGCGGATTCCGAACCCGATGAGAGTCTCGTCGTCGGTGTAGATGCGCCAGACGCTCGAGGCGGTCTGCGCCTCGTGGGCGGTGTCCTCACCGGTGGCGACAGCCATGAGTCCGCCGGAGATCTCGGGGGCGCCATCGGCGGCCGCCACGTCCTCGAGGAACCTCAGCTCATCCTCGGTGAGGGTGTCGATCGGGGTGG
This sequence comes from Brevibacterium sp. H602, assembly GCF_051172395.1. Lineage (NCBI taxonomy): Bacteria > Bacillati > Actinomycetota > Actinomycetes > Micrococcales > Brevibacteriaceae > Brevibacterium > Brevibacterium sp. H602. Next base: position 131,091 of record NZ_JBPIZD010000012.1, read on the forward strand.
AGGTGATTGCTCCGCTGGCCTGGATTCTCATGCCGTCACGTCCTCTGAATCTGTGTCGGTGACGCTGTCGGCGCTGAAGCGATAGCCGACGTTGCGCACGGTGTGGATGGCGTTCTCAAGGTCTTTGCCGAGTTTCGCACGGAGGCGGCGAACATGCACGTCAACGGTGCGGGTGCCTCCGAAGTAGTCGTCGCCCCACACGGCGAGCAGGATGTCGTCGCGGGTGAAGACGCGTTCGGGGTGCATGGCGAAGAACTTCAGCAGGGCGAACTCGCGGTAGGTGAGGTCGAGGCTGCGTCCGCCGAGCTCGGCGGTGAACGCGGTCTCGTCGATCCGCAGGTCTCCGGTGACGACGACCATCGGTTCGCCGTCGGCATTCCACATTTCCTCGCCCGTGTCACCGAGGCGACTAGGCGTTCCGGGCCCGCCTGTCCGGGAGGTGCCGACGGGGCCGCGTCCGGTGCGAACCGGTCCCCAGCCCCCGGCGTCGCCCTTCGCGCCGAGGCGGCCGAACCCGGCAAGCGTCCCGCCGGGGAATCCGCTGCCGGGATGAGTTGACGAGGATGCGGCGTGACGGTCACGGGCCACGCGCAGCCGCGCTTCCACCTCGGCGGGACCAGCTGTGGTGAGGATGAGGTCGGACACGTTCCATTTCGCCGAGGCGGTCGCCAGTCCGCCCTCCCCGAGGACGACGATGACGGGGGCGGTGATCCGCGCCTCGGCGAGGAGGTCGGAGATGCGCGGGGCCAGGGACAGATCGAGACAGGCGTCGACGATGACGACGTCGACCGCGGCGGATTCGGCCCGGCGGCTGGGCAGGTCCTCGGCGGCGCAGCGGTCGATCTGGTGACCGAGGTACTGCAGGGATTCGGGAGCGAGCGGGGCGTCGAGCCTGGCCGTGGGGCAGATGTGCAGAATCCGCATGTGCTGCATCCACCTCCTCGGCGCCCGTCTTTTGAGCCCGTCGTCTGAGGAAGATTATAGCGATGCCCTGGCCGGTGCTGCTCCGACGCGCAACCACCGGTGGTTACCGTGGGTGTCGCCGGATAAGGCACGATAGTGCTGTGATCAGATGGATTCGAGTAGCCGTCGCCCTGGTGCTGGTGTTGGCCCTCAGTGCCTCCGTGTACTGGGGCTATACGCTGTTCCTGCTGGCGACCGGGCTCATCGTCTTCGGCGTCGCCTATGGTTGGCCGCGTCTGACGGACTCCCCGCAGCCGCGGGCGACCTCGATCATGCTCGCCCTCTTCGGCGTCGGCGGACTCTACGCCGCCTGGCAGGACTCCACGGCTCCCTACCTCGACTGGCTGCCTGTGCTCGCGGGCCTCGGTCTGCTGTGGACCTTCGTGCAGAACCTCACCCGCGGAATCGGTGCCTCCTATGCGGTGGCGAACGTGTCCGCGCAGGTCTCCGGACTCGTCATCGTCCTGTCCGCGAGCACCTGGGTTGCGGCGATCACGGTCCCCGGTGACAAGGAGGCCATCGTCATCGGCCTCGCCTCGCTCATCGTGGCGCAGTGCATGACCGCGCTGCCGTGGCCGGCGATCTACACCTCGCCATTGGCCATCGCCATGTCCACGGCCGTGGCGGGGATCCTGTCGGTGCTCGTGTTCGCACCGGCGATCTCCCTGGCCATGGCGCTCATCCTCGGTGTCATCATGGGCCTGCTCGTGGCAGCGGTCGATCGGATGCTCGGGCTCGTCGCCTATGCGAAGTTCCAGGCCGCCAACCTCGAGGCCTCACAGAACATCGAGGTGAAGAAGAACGTCGAGAAGGCCCGCAGCTTCGCCGTGCAGCTCGCCCTCGGTGCCGCCCCGATCGCGCTCGGCGGAGTCGTCGTCTACGCACTCGAACGCGTCGCCTCCTGACCTGGGCTGAATGCACACCACTTTGTCAGGAACTGTAGACTGGGAGCATGGAAAATCTTGTTGCTCTCGAAATCGTCTTCTCCAGCCTCGTCGGCATTGCCGCACTCGGCGCCCTGGGTGTCGGGGTCAAGGTCGTCACGGCGCTGTTCAAAGACAACCGCTGATCCCTGATGGTGATCGAACTCGATGCCTCGGTCCATCCCGAGCTCGTCCCTCTGTCCTGGCTGATCGGGTCGTGGGAAGGCGTCGGTGTCGTCGGCTACGCGGACACTCCTGAGAAGCAGTTCGGCCAGCGCATCGACTTCGTCGCCCATGAGGGCACGCCCTTCCTCCAGTACACCGCGCATGCGTGGCTGCTCAGCGAATCCGGTGAACTCGAGTCGACCCTGACCCTCGAGACCGGGATCTGGCAGCTCGTGCGTCAGCACGACGACGGCGACGTCGGCCCGGGAATGATGGTGCCGACCGAACAGCAGTCCTTCACCTCGGCCGCAGCGGTCGAAACCCTGCGCACTAACGACGACGCCTTCGAGATCGAAGCCGAGATCGTCCACCCGCACGGAGTCATGGAACTCTACGCCGGCACCGTCAAAGGACCGCGCATCGATCTGGCCACCGACGTGGTGGCCAGGACCAAGACCGCGAAGGAGTACACCGCTTCGACGCGGATGTACGGCCTCGTCGGCGGCGAACTCATGTGGGCCTGGGACATGGCAGCCATGGGCCACGAACTCGCCTCCCACTCCTCTGCCAGATTGAAGAAGCTGTCTTAAGATGACTGATCCCGTGTCGCCGAATTCTGACTTCAACGATTCGCCGTCGTCGGAGAACACCGACACCCCCACCGAGGCTGTTCGGCGCTCGTCGCTGTCCCGTGGACTGAGCTCGACTGCGGTGCTCGGGGCCGGCGACCTCGCCGAGACTCCCATCCACTACGGAGCTCCTCTGCGTGAGCAGCGCGTGCTCGAGGAGAAGGACGGTCTCGTCGACCTCGCACACCTCCGCGTGCTGCGTCTGAGCGGACCCGACCGTCTGACCTGGCTGAACTCGATCACCACGCAGAAGATCGACACCCTGGCCCCCGGAGTGTCCACCGAAACCCTCGTGCTCGATCCGAACGGTCGCATCGAAGGCTGGCTGAAGCTCGTCGACGACGGTGAAGCGCTGTGGGCGATCAGCGACCTCAACACCGATGCGACGCTGGAGTTCCTGCGCAAGATGGTCTTCATGATGCGCGTCGAGATCGAGGACCTCAGCGACGACTATCAGTGCTTCGGCGCCATCACCGCTCTGCCCGACGCCCTGCCCGTCACCCGGACCTGGTCCGATCCGTGGCCGCACATCGGAAGCGGTTCGGCCTCCTACGCACAGATCGACATCGGGCACGACGTCGCCGGAACCGACCACCCGGGTCTCGAGACTCCGTTCGTCATCGGCATCGTCAAGCGCTCCGACCTGCAGGGCCTGTCGGCGGACAGCTTCGACATGGTCGGCTTCGACGCCTGGGAAGCCCTGCGGATCGCCGCCTGGCGACCTGGCCGGAATGAAATCGATCACAAGGCCCTCGTCGGCGAACTCGACCTGCTGCGCACGGCCGTGCACCTGGCCAAGGGCTGCTACCGCGGTCAGGAAGCGGTGGCACGCGTCCACAATCTCGGTCAGCCGCCCCGGCGTCTGACCTTCGTCCATCTCGACGGGTCCGGGCACATCGCCCCGGACCCCGGCACCGAGGTGCTCGCCGAGGTCCGCGGATCCGAACGATCCGTGGGCACTCTGACCTCGGTGACCGTGCACTGGGAGCTCGGACCGATCGGTCTGGCCGTGGTCAAACGGAACCTGGCACCCGAGGCGCAGCTGAGCTTCGAAATCGGTGACGGCGAACGCGTCATCGGTGCTCAGGAGACGATCGTCGTCCCGATGCGCGCGCACGAGCGCGTGCTTCCGGAACGGAACAGGGACGTCGACGCCCGCAGCCAGAACCGCTGATCACAGGGAGTCTGGGGTGCGGCCATGGGTTGCTTCTGCCCTCGCTGTGGGCGGTCTGACTAGGGGATTCGGCGGCCGGTGAACGGCTGCGGATTTCGCACCCGAACTGGACCGAATCCGCGCGTTCGTCTCTCCACTGCGAGCGGTTCTGCTCAGCCCTCGGACGGCAAGTGACAAAAAGCGTCGATAGCCCCTATTCTTCCCCTTATGACAGCTTTGGAAATTGGCGGCGAAGCTCTGCCGCAGGAACGTAAGATCGTCACCGAGATTCCGGGACCGAAGTCCCGTGAGATCGAGGAACGTCGCAAGTCAGCCGTGGCGACCGGTGTCGGTTCGAGCCTGCCCGCCTACGTGGTCGCGGCCGGCGGCGGAATTCTCAAGGACGCCGACGGCAACCAGCTCATCGACCTCGGCTCGGGCATCGCCGTGACCACGGCCGGCAACGCGAACCCCCGCGTGGTCGAGGCCGCGAAGGCCCAGCTCGAGGCCTTCACCCACACCTGCTTCATGGTCAACCCCTACGAGAGCTACGTCGAGGTCGCCGAAGCCCTCAACCGCCTCACTCCGGGCGACCACGAGAAGCGCACCGTGCTGCTCAACTCCGGTGCCGAGGCTGTCGAGAACGCTGTGAAGATCGCTCGCGCCCACACCGGTCGCGATGCCGTCGTCGTCTTCGACCACGCTTACCACGGTCGCACCAACCTGACCATGGCGATGACGGCGAAGGCCGCCCCCTACAAGGCCGGCTTCGGTCCCTTCGCCGGTGAGGTCTACCGCGCACCCATGTCCTACCCGTACCGCGACAACGACGCGGCCGGCACGAAGATCAGCGGTGAGGACGCAGCCAAGCGCGTCATCACGATGATCGAGAAGCAGATCGGCTCCGAGTACGTCGCCGCGATCGTCATCGAACCCATTCAGGGTGAGGGCGGCTTCATCGTCCCGGCCGAGGGCTTCCTGCCCACGCTCGTCGACTACGCCCGCGAAAAGGGCATCGTCTTCGTCGCCGACGAAGTGCAGGCCGGATTCGCCCGCACCGGCAAGATGTTCGCCTCCGAGTGGGAGGGCATCGTGCCCGACCTCATCACCACGGCCAAGGGCATCGCCGGCGGTCTGCCGCTGTCGGCCGTGACCGGTCGCGCTGACATCATGGACTCGGTCGGACCGGGCCGCCTCGGCGGAACCTACGGCGGCAACCCCGCCGCCTGTGCCGCAGCACTCGGAGCCATCGCAGCCTACGAAGAGGACGGACTGCCCGAGCGTGCCCTGGCCATCGGTGAGATCATCGTCGACCGCCTGACCAAGCTGCAGTCGAAGTACCCCGAGGTCGGCGACATCCGCGGCCGCGGAGCCATGATCGCCGCCGAGTTCGTCGAGCACGATTCGATCGAGCCGAACGCGGATCTCGTGAAGAAGATCGCGGACTACTGCGCGAAGAACGGCGTCCTCGTGCTCACCACGGGAACCTTCAGCAACATCCTGCGCTTCCTGCCGCCGCTGACGATCTCCGACGAGCTCCTGGGGGACGCCTTCGACGTCATCGAGGCCGCCCTCGCCGAACTCCTCGGCTGACCCTCCTCCCAATTACTACCTGACGGCGGCTCAGCAACCTGGCGCGAGGT